>JALWEA010000447.1 GCA_027039465.1 Calditrichia bacterium
GCGGTAAAATAGCTAATGTGGAAAAATCTTTATTGCTGCAATGCATGCCCAAATCGTTCCAACCGATGATAATGTACTTTTGCGCAAAAAGATTGGTGGAGAGTAAAAATAAAATAACTAGTGAAAAATGTTTTAATTTCATTTCAACCTCCCTGAATTTAAAAAACAGGATTTAATTGTCCGATCGATTGGTATTTATATGGCATGGCACATACATAGGACACCAGCTTGTGAATGCCACAAAAAAAGGAATAACAGACAAAGCACCCCACCAGCTTTTATAATAAATTCCCGCTGCCAGAATAATTAGTCCGATAATAATCCGTATGATTTTGTCGGTTTTCCCTACATTTTTCTCCATTGTTTTTCCTCCGGATTCTTGATTTTCGTTTTAAAGTAGTAAAGTAAATATGGAATGTCTGTAACAAAGTCACATTGCTTTATTTTTAAGCATTGATTGCAATAGTTGGGGATCCGTAATTTTGATGTGTCCGCGCGACAAATCAATGGCCCTGCGCATCTCAAGATCTTTAAGAATTCGGCTGATAACCTCACGTGCCGTTCCTAACTCAAAAGCAAGTTGTTGGTGGGTTAGCCGAATGTCTTTATTCTCATTTTGAAAATATTTTTCAAGCAACAAACGAATAACGCGCACGTCCATGCGTTTAAAAGTGATCTCTTCAATGGTAGCGATGGTATCCGATAAACGTTTACTGAATAATGCGCACAGGTATTTTTGCCATTCGGGATATTTTAGCATCCAAACGCGTACCGTTTGTTCCGGAATGAGTAGAACTTCACCCGCAATTTCCACTTTGGCCACAGCCGGAAATTCACCCTGGCTAAAAATGCAGGAAGTGGTTAAAATGCAACTTTCACCTTTTCCGAAACGATACAAAGTAATTTCATTGCCATTTTCTCCGATTTTGAACACACGAAATTGACCGGATAGAGCAACGGGTAAAGCCGCGCAGTGATCGCCTTCCCAGTAAAGGGTTTTACCGGATGGAACTTGGAGTAATTGCGCATGCTGCCGAAATTCTTCTAAGAACTCCGCAGAAGCGGAGCGCAAAAAGGGCAGCGCCTGGTAAATTTGGTCGGATAATGAAATACTCATTTATGGTTGTCTCTTTCCCTTTTAAATTACAAACATTGGAAGTACGCGTTTTATTCCTTGATGGATATATTATTGCATGTATTCGTTATTTTAGAATAACAGCCTGTTGTGAGGCTAATATCAGCAGCTATTCTCAGGAAATTTTTAAAAGCGTAGGTTCAGAAAGAAATTTTTAGCGTTCTTTCGGCAGAATGATAATAAACGTACTTCCTTTGCCTGGTTCACTGTCGATTTTTACCACACCTCCGTGCGCCAAAACGATATGCTTTACAATCGAAAGCCCCAAACCGGTACCGCCCAATTCACGACTTCTTGCTTTATCGACACGATAAAATCGTTGGAAAATACGTTGATGGTATTTAGGGGCAATACCGACTCCCGTGTCGCGTACGGTAATGCGTATTCCGGTTTGGTCTTGTGATAGCGAAACCCAAACATGCCCGCCTTCCGGACTGTATTTGATAGCGTTGTCCAGAAGATTGGTAACGGCCTGACTTAACAAAGGACCGTTCACCACCGCCATGACGGACTTGTCACTATTTAATTTAAGTGAAATTTTCTTTTGAATAGCCGCCTGCTGAAACGTGGCAATCGCTTCCTTTAAAATGGGGTGAAGTCGTTGATTCTGCATTTCCATCTGATCGCCGCTGTGTTCCAAACGCGAAAGTTGCAATAAGTCATTAATTATGGCATTCATGCGATCGCTATTACGGGCAATGATATTCAGGAAACGTTGACGTGTCGATTCATCCAGATTTTCTTCGCGTAAGGTTTCCACATATCCGGTAATGGTTGTGATTGGCGTCTTAAGCTCATGGGAAACATTTGCCACAAAGTCCTGACGCATGCGGTCAAGACGGATAAGTTTGGTAACGTCGTTTACAACGATCAGCACGCCCAAATTTTCGCCTTCTTTGCTGACCAATGGTACGGCGCTAAATCGGAAGTAGCGTTTGCCGAATTCCTGGATGGTCAATTCTTTCTCGATAATTTCCTGCCGTTGCAAAGCTTGTCGGATGAAATCCAAAATAGCTTCATTTTTTAAAACTTGGGCAATTTTCTTTTTTTCTGGTTTCTCATCCGAGATGGAAAATAATTTACGTGCCGCCGGATTGAGCAAAATAATCCGCTCTTTGTAATCGACCGCAATGATGCCCTCCTGCATGCTGCGAAACATGGCTTCCCGTTCACTGCGTTGCAAAGAAATGGTTTTAATGCGCCGGTCGATTTCTTTTGCCATGGTATTTAAGGTGCGAACTAAGGTGCGAATTTCCAGCGAGCCTTTTTCGGGAAGCGGGGAAGTGAACTCTCCTTGCGCGAAGTTTTGAGCGGCTTGCTTGATTTCTTCCAACGGTTTGCTGATTCTGCGTGAAGTAAAATAACTTATTAAAGCGGTTAAAAGAATGACAAATAAACCGCCAAACAAAAAGTGTCGCTGGAGATTTTGAAGCGATTTACGGTATGAGGTGTACGGAATAGCTACCCGTACAAAAGACTTAAGCTTTCCATTTGCTTCATAAGGAATGGCCAAATAAACCAGTTCGCGATGCAGGGTGTGGCTTTGACGCATGGAATAACCGATACCGTTTTGGCGGGCCTCAATGATCTCCGGCCGATTTGCATGATTGTCCATAAGCGCCGGATTTTTGTGGGAATCGCATAAGACTTTGCCATCGTCCCGAATGATGGTAATACGGATATGCGCTTTTTTGCTAAGATTGGTAATCAACGAATCCAGTTGGTTGCCATTCGTCCAATGAGTATGATGTAAAATGGCAGAAACCAATTGAGCCCGATCGGTTAAATCGGATTTGATTTTTTCGCGATAAAATTTTCCCTGGACATGCTGTTCGTAGAGCGCCAGAATAATTATGGATATGGCAACCAGGAGCAGGTACGTGCTAAAAATTTGCGTGAATAAACGGCGTGATTTGGGTTTGAACTTCATTTTCAATTCATTTCCAGGTTTGTAGCTACGGTTTCACACATTTTAACAATAGAACTTTACCGGAAACCTTTGATTTAACTCACCCCCTCATTCCCCCTCTCTTCTTCGAAGAGAGGGGGATGTAATCCGGTGATCAACAAGAACTTAGCCATGATTAGCGGATGAATAGAAATCAACACCGAATATTCAAAAATTGAGAGAATCCTTAAACCACGGCATTTTTTCAAAGGTTTCGCCTTTTAATCAATCTCCTTCATGCGATAGCCTACACCTCGCACGGTTTCGATCATTTTCCCGGCAGGCCCTAATTTTTTTCGCAATCCCACAATTTGGACGTCCACCGAACGTGCGGTAACAGGGTAGTTGTCTCCGTGAACGCTATCCACAATTTCATTGCGGGTAAAAACCCAGCCTGGATGGGTCATTAAAAAATACAACAGTTCAAACTCAGTATAGGTCAATTCAATTTCTTTTTCTTTGTAAAAGACCTTGCGACGTCCCGAATCCAAACGAATATCCTGATATTCAATAATTTCACCCGAACTTTTTTGCCGGTCGTTACGCCGCAACACGCTTTTTAAACGGGCAACAAGAATTTTGGGACTGAAAGGTTTGGTTACGTAATCGTCTGCTCCCATTTCCAATCCTTTGACAATGTCCTCTTCCTCGCCGCGGGCCGTTAACATGATAATTGGGATATCTTTTGTTGCACTGTCCGATTTTAGTGTTCGGCAAACTTCAAGTCCGCTAATGCCTGGAAGCATTAAATCCAAAATAATGGCGTCCGGCTTTTTTTGCCGTGTAAGGCGTAGCGCATCTTCACCGTTTTGCGCCGTTAATGTTCGATAACCTTGCTTTAATAAGTTAAACTCGACTAATTCCAAAATATCAATCTCATCATCAACGATCAGAATATTAAAGGGGATTTTATTATGCATGAAATTTCTCCGCAAACAAAGTACCACAACACGTATAGTTAGTCAGAAATAAAAAAAAGCGCAAATAAATATTTTTGATATTTTAAACTTAAAGAAAAAAAGGACGGAATATTGTTAATTTTTTGTTAGGGAAGGTAATTGATATTGGAAGTTGGGAAAACCTTTGGAAACAAAATTTTATTTGAAGTGTTGTATCAGTCGAATAAATGGAAAAAACAGTCTGATGAATATTTAGTCGAAAAAATATGTTGACAGCCATTGAAAACTTATTTATATTTGCAAACCAATTACGGGACTGATTGCTATCAGTCCCGAAACAAATGTCATCTGACTGATAGCAATCAGTCAGATGCCCGTAAAATTTGAAATGGGGCTGTAGCTCAGTTGGGAGAGCACTTGAATGGCATTCAAGGGGTCAGGGGTTCAAGTCCCCTCAGCTCCACTTTAACAAGCCGCCTTTGTGCGGCTTTTCTCTTTTATTAACACTTCCTTAAAAAATCCCAAATTTAAATTTGACACGGAATAATCTTCGTCTTAAATTTCGTTCCATTAAATGCGACCAAAAAAGTCGTATTTATTTTTGAAGTAAAATTAGACCGAAAAAGTCCTATTTATGATGCGCTTTAGTAAAAAAGTGGAATATGCCTTAATCGCCATGGTTGAGATGGCGCAACAGTCCGGTTATTCCGAGCTGGTGACGGCACGTTCGCTGTCCAAAGAGTACCGGATTCCGCCGGAGATTTTAAGCAAGGTTTTGCAAAAATTAACCCGCATCGGATTGTTGCAGTCGGTTCAGGGAATTAAGGGCGGATACACTCTGGCCAAACCGGTTGATCAAATCAATCTGCTTGAAGTGGTCGAATCCATTGACGGGCCCTTGCGCCTGGTTGCCTGCAATACCGGCAGGCCCTGCGATTGCGAGCAGTTTTTGTTCTGTAATATTCAAACGCCCATGCAATATATTCAGGATGAATTTGCCCAATTATTGCGTACGATTACGCTAAAAGATTTACTGACGCGAATGAAAGGCGATTTTACCTGGGTTTATGATCAAAAGAATTTCAATAAAATTGATAAATTAGTCGGACAAAGTGTTTAAGAAAAATAAGCAAAGAGGTGAACGTAATGAGTGATGAAAAGAAACAATTGGAAGAACTCACTTCGCAGGAATATAAATACGGCTTTGTGACCGATATTGAAGCCGACGAATTGCCTTTGGGTTTAAATGAAGACATCATTCGCGCTATTTCGCGTAAAAAGAATGAACCGGAATTTTTAACCGAATGGCGATTGAAGGCTTACCGGCACTGGTTAAAAATGGAAGAGCCGCATTGGGCCAAAGTGAAATATCCGCCCATTGATTATCAGGCCATTCGCTATTATTCGGCGCCCAAAAACCAACCCAAATACAACAGTTTGGATGAAGTGGATCCCAAATTGTTGGAAACCTACGAAAAATTGGGTATCCCTTTGGAAGAACAAAAAGTTTTGGCCGGTGTGGCCGTGGATGCCGTATTTGACAGTGTTTCCGTAGCTACAACCTTCAAAGAAAAACTTTCGGAGCTTGGCATTATTTTCTGTTCCATGTCCGAAGCCATCCGCGAACATCCGGATTTGGTGCGCAAATATCTGGGTTCGGTGGTTCCGCCTACGGATAATTTCTTTGCCGCCTTGAATTCCGCCGTTTTTAGCGACGGGTCGTTTGTGTACATCCCGAAAGGTGTACGCTGTCCCATGGAACTTTCGACCTATTTCCGCATTAATGCCGCCCAAACCGGTCAATTTGAACGCACATTGATTGTAGCCGATGAAGGCGCGTATGTGAGCTATCTGGAAGGCTGTACGGCGCCCATGCGTGATGAGAACCAATTGCACGCGGCAGTGGTGGAATTGGTAGCCTTAAAGGATGCGGAAATTAAATATTCCACGGTTCAAAACTGGTATCCCGGCGATGAAGAAGGGCGCGGCGGTATTTACAATTTTGTGACCAAGCGCGGTATTTGTTACGATAATGCTAAAATTTCCTGGACGCAGGTTGAAACCGGTTCGGCCATTACGTGGAAGTATCCTAGCGTGATTTTAAAAGGCGATAATTCAATCGGGGAATTTTATTCGGTTGCCTTGACGAACAACCGTCAGCAAGCCGATACCGGCACCAAAATGATTCATTTGGGTAAAAACACACGCAGCACGATCGTTTCCAAAGGTATTTCCGCCGGCAAAAGCGATAATTCCTACCGCGGTTTGGTTAAGGTCGGTAAAAATGCCACCAATGCCCGCAACTATTCGCAATGCGATTCATTGCTGATTGGCGATAAATGCGGGGCACACACGTTCCCGTACATTGATGTTCAAAACACCACGGCACAGGTTGAGCACGAGGCCACTACCTCAAAAATCGGCGAGGATCAAATCTTTTATTTGAATCAGCGTGGCATTTCCACGGAAGATGCGGTTTCAATGATCGTTAACGGTTACTGCCGCGAAGTTTTCCGTGAGCTTCCGATGGAATTTGCCGTTGAAGCACAAAACTTATTGAGCTTGAGCCTTGAAGGCAGCGTAGGTTAAGAAGAAAATAAGAAAGGGAAAATAAAGATGAGTTTATTGGAAATTCGCAATTTACACGCCACGGTTGAAGGCAAAGAAATTTTAAAAGGAATCAATTTAACGGTTAACGAAGGCGAGATTCATGCGATCATGGGGCCGAACGGTTCGGGTAAAAGCACGTTGGCCAATGTGTTGGCCGGGCGTGATCTGTACCAGGTAACCGAAGGCGAAGTGATTTACAAAGGTAAAAATTTGTTGGAAATGTCGCCGGAAGAACGGGCGCGCGAAGGCATCTTTTTGGCCTTCCAATATCCGGTTGAAATTCCCGGCGTCAGTAACATGTACTTTCTCAAAACCGCTCTGAACGAAAAACGTAAGCATCACGGCCTGCCTGAACTGGACGCTGCCGATTTTCTGAAGTTGGTTCGCGATAAAATGAAAATTGTTGATATCGATCAAAATTTATTAAATCGCCCTGTCAATGAGGGATTCTCCGGCGGTGAGAAAAAACGTAACGAGATTTTCCAAATGGCCGTCCTGGAGCCGACGCTGGCGATTTTGGACGAAACCGATTCCGGTTTGGATATTGACGCCTTAAAAGCAGTGGCTGAAGGAGTTAATCGTTTACGTCGCGATGATAATGCGTTTATCGTTGTTACCCATTATCAGCGTTTGCTAAATTACATCGTTCCCGACTATGTGCATGTTTTGTACAAAGGGCAAATTGTTAAATCGGATGGTAGGGAGTTGGCATTTGAATTGGAAGAAAAGGGTTACGATTGGTTAAAATAAGCCAAGTTTAGGAGAATTAAATCCATGTTAAAGCAAGAAAATATTATTGAGAAATTCAAAATACAGTTCAGGCGGTTTGAAGAAAGCTTGAACGGGCAAAAGGAACAGCCTTTGCACGGCTTGCGCAAAAAGGCCATTGAAACATTGGAAGAAATTGGCATCCCGACGACGAAAGACGAAGAATGGCGTTTTACCGATCTTTCTCCGTTGTTCGAAAAATCGTTCAGACTTCTGACAAAAGAACAATATTCGCAACTGTCTCCTGATGCCGTAAAACCGTTTCTCTATCGGGAATTCAACGGGCCTCAATTCGTATTTGTGGACGGTGTTTTTTCGCCGGAATTATCCACTCAAATTGATGACGACATGTTCGGCATTGTTCTCACCAGTTTAAAGCAATTTATTCGTCAGGAACCACAAGTTCTTAACGCATTGGCCGGTGACGGTTTCTCCGAAAAAAATGCCTTTGCCGCTTTGAATACGGCCTTTGCGACGGACGGCATGGTGATTCAAATCCCGGACAACATCGTTTTTAAATCGCCGATCAATATTTTGTACCTTTCCTCGGATCAGGCAAGTTCAACGGCTATTCACGCACGCAATCTAATTCACGTGGGCAAACATGCGCAGGCGCGTATTATCGAAACCTATCTTTCTTTGGATGAAACCGATCACTTTACCAACACCATGACCACGATTGCCATTGAAGAAGGCGGCCATTTAATTCACAATAAAATTCAGAACGAAAGTCAAAAAGCTTTTCATATCGGGAATTTATTCGTCGGCCAGCACGAAAAAAGTAGGTTTGTTTCCAACAATATTGCGCTTGGCGGCTATTTGGTTCGCAATAATTTAAACGTTGCTCTGCAACAAAAATATGCGGAAGCGCAGCTAAATGGCCTGTACATGGGAAATGACACCCAACACATCGACAACAATACTTTGATCGATCATGTGTCTTCCGATTGTACCAGTCACGAATTGTACCAGGGTATTTTGGCAGAGCAGGCCACGGCGGTATTCAGCGGTAAAATTTTGGTGCGTCCCAATGCGCAAAAGACCGATGCCATTCAAAACAATCGCTGTTTGTTGCTTTCGGACGACGCGCGCATCAATACCAAACCGCAATTGGAAATTTACGCCGATGATGTCAAATGTACGCACGGAGCAACCGTTGGGCAGCTTGACGAAGAAGCGATTTTTTACTTGCAA
>JALWEA010000448.1 GCA_027039465.1 Calditrichia bacterium
ATGGGATTAATGCCATTTACAAAATGAGTAAAATTGTGGATCAAATCGAACAATTGGATCAACAGCTTAAACCGGTGGAACCGCTGGGCAAGGGCTCGATTACCGTTAGCGATATTTCCAGCAAGGGGCCGTCTCTGTGTTCGGTACCGGATTTTTGTCGCATTCATATTGATCGCCGCATGACCGTTAATGAAAACAAAGACACCGTTTTGGAACAACTACGCCAAATCGCACAAGGCCTGGGTATTGAAGCGGATATTGAATTGCCGCAGTATCGCGGTAAAAGTTGGAAGGGTACGGAGTTCGAACAAGAAGCTTACTTCCCCACCTGGATTTTGGAAGAAAGCCATCCTTTAATTCGGGCCGCGGTCGAAACTTCAAAAATGGTTTTGAACGGCAAAGCCGAAGTCGGCGTTTGGAGCTTTTCAACGAACGGCGTGGCCACGGCCGGACGTCTGGGCATTCCTTCGTTCGGATTTGCTCCGGGCAAGGAGGAATTGTCCCATTCGGATCGTGAGGAGTTGGTATTGGATGATCTGGAAAAGGCGGCACAATTTTATGCGGTGTTTCCTTTTGTGCTTAGCAAAAAGTAAAGATGCTTTATCGGTTGTTAAGAAAACATTATAGAATTATGTCCTTTATTCCGAAAAAAATATTTAATGTATTGATTTTTCATTAAATGGAAATTTTTGTTTTTCAACCCACCCCCATTCCCCCTCCCTGCGATCGCCGCAGGGAGGGGGAGTTATAGAGGGTGGATCAAAAGGAATGCATTTTTTACCAAACATTTCGGAGTTTAAGGACATAATCATAAAATTATTTAGCTTAGGAGATAAATCATGGAAACCAAATTAAAAGGCAAACACTTTATCACCACGCAAGATTGGAGCGTGCAGGAACTACAAACAATTTTTCAATTGGCCAAACAGCTAAAAGTCGAATATGCCACGGGAAAATTCCACAAAATTTTGGACGGCAAATCGTTGGGCATGATTTTCTTCGATCCTTCGACGCGTACGCGCACGTCGTTTGAAGCGGCCATGACTCAATTGGGCGGACACAGCATTTTCTTCGCTCCGAATACCATGCAAATTTCTCACGGTGAAGGCGCCAAAGATACGGCCAAAGTTCTCTCCGGCTATCTGCAGGGCATTGCCGTTCGTTTTTGTAAATACGGCGAGGGAAATCGTTATTTGGAAGAACTGCGGGCCAATAGTCGCGTGCCTATTGTTAACATGCAGTGCGATGTTTACCATCCCGCTCAAATTTTAGCGGACTATTTGACCATCATGGAACAATTCGGTGAAAATACACGCGGCCTTAAATTGGGCGTAAGCTGGACTTCGGCGCCAAATTACATTCGCCCGATTTCCGTTCCGCAAAGTTTGATTTTGATGATGCCGCGTTTCGGCATCGATGTAACATTGGCCCACCCGCCCGAATTCAAATTGATGCCGCATATTGTGGAACAGGCCAAAAAGAACGCGGAAGAAGCCGGAGTAAAATTTGAAATCAGTGATAAAATGGAAGATGCCTTTGAAGATGCGGATATTGTGATTCCGAAATCATGGGGTCCTTTGGTTTACACTCAGGACGAACAAGAAGGTTTGAAACTCATCGAAAAATATCCTGGTTGGGTGGCCGATGAAAAACGCATGGCATTAACCAAACCGCATTCCATTTACATGCATCCGCTGCCGGCGGATCGTGGCAAAGAGGTGACGCCGGAAGTGATCGACGGGCCGCATTCGGTGGTTTATCGCGAGGCGGAGAATCGTTTGCATGTGCAAAAGGCATTGTTGTCATTAATTTTGTAAAGTGGAGAGTCGCGGCTGATTGCTATCAGCCGCGACGCCATTGGGTGGCGATTGATAGCTATCAATCGCCTTTCCGTTGTACAGACTAATTTTAGCAAAACAAAGGCCGTTTTAATGAATCGCCACTATTTTTATCGCTGCAGCCTGTGTCGGCGCACTTTTGCGGCGGATGAAATCGAGAACAATTTTATTTACCTGTGTCCGCATTGCGGCAGCGCGGAAAAGAATGCTCCCCTAAAAGGCGTACTCCGAATTATTTACGATTACCAGGCGATTTCCAATAAACTTTATCGGGAAGATTTTTTAAAATTTTCGCCCGGAATCCCCTGGCTCTACCCGCAACTTTGGCCTTTAAATTACGATCCGGAGACTGAAATGCTTGATAGCATTTCAGACCGGCTTTTAGACAATCTCACATTACCGAACAACCAATTGCTTCACTTTAATTGGCAAAATCGCGACCTTATGGTGTTTGACGAGACGCGCAATCCGACTTTTTCCTTCAAAGATCGGGCCAGCATTTTGGTCGCTTTAAAAGCCCTGCAAATGGGCATCACCGAAATTGCCGCTGCTTCCACCGGTAATGCGGGATCTTCATTGGCAGGAATTTGTGCCCGCGCCGGACTCCATGCCCGGATCTGGGTACCGCAAGCCATTCCCGAAGCCAAACTTTTGCAAATCCAGGCTTATGGTGCCACCATCCATAAAATTGACGGTGATTATGATTTGGCTTTTGACCTTTCACTTGAAACGAGCCGACAAAACCGCTGGTACAACCGCAATACGGCTTACAATCCCTTGACTATCGAAGGTAAAAAATCCGCCGCCTTCGATCTGTTTATTCACACACAGGGACATTTACCCGATGTGATCTTTGTTCCCGTGGGCGATGGCGTTATCATTTCCGGAATATTCAAAGGATTGTGG
>JALWEA010000449.1 GCA_027039465.1 Calditrichia bacterium
AAACCATTTCTTGTAACAATTTAAATTCCCACTCTTTTCTCCAAATTTTCTTCAGAATTGCTTTGTATCTTCTTCAAAGCAGGAAAAGACGAAGAATCGGAGAAGGCAAAATGAAAACAGCTTTCTTAATTTTGATTGTATTGGTTTTCAGCCGCGTTTTACCGGCGCAGAACCGTTTGCAGGTCATGGTGCAAAACGAAGATGATCGCCAGCCGTTGGCAGGTGCCAATGTTTATTTTGAAAAACTGCACATCGGCGCTTCCACCGATATCAACGGTTTGGCGCAAATCGAAGGCATCCCCAACGGACGCCATACCTTGGTTGTAAGCTATGTCGGCTACAAAACAAAAAAGATCGTCTTGACCTTTCCCAATAAAAAACAGAAACAACTGTTAACCGTTTTGCTGGAATCGGCCCCATTCAGCAGCGAACAAATCGTGGTTACTTCCACACGCAATAACAGCATTGTCGCCAAAACACCCGTGCGCATCGAAGTACTGGGCAAGGAGGAAGTCAACGAAGAGATCGCCATCCTACCCGGCAATATTTCCAAATTTTTGGGCGAATCCAGTAGCATCATTACCCAGCGAACATCGCCGATCAGCGGAGCGGTAAGTTTCCGCTTGCAAGGCCTGCCGGCGCGCTACACGCAAATGCTCAAAGACGGTTTCCCCGATTTCAGCGGGCTGGCGTCCGGATTCAGTCCCTTACAAATACCACCGCTGGATTTAAAGCAGATCGAAATCGTGCGCGGATCCTATTCCACGCTGTTTGCCAACGGGGCGGTGGCCGGCATTGTTAATTTGGTTACCCAAAAACCTTCGGCCAGGCCCAAATTGGATATTTTGCTTAATCGAACCAATAGTCAGGGCACGGATGTCAATGCCTTTTACAGCGCCCGATACGGTCGCACGGGTTTGACACTACTGGCAACTCAAAGCTTGCAAAATGCCGTGGATGTGGACAAAGACGGCTTTAGCGACATTCCGCGCTTTCGTCAAGCGACCATTAATCCGCGTTTGTTTTTTGATTTCAATAAAACCACTTCGCTCATGATCGGCTTGAACTCTTTTTTCGAAGATCGCAGCGGCGGCGACATGCAGGCCCTTAAACATGGTGCCGACAGCCTGCATGCTTACACGGAAGTTTACGGCACAAAGCGGCTGGGACTGAATCTGCGCTTTCGAAAACAATTGCGCGACAGCGGCTCCGTGACCATTAAAACATCCGTCCAAGACTTCAATCAAAGCGCCGCCATTCCAAATACTTACTTTAACGGTAGCCAGATGTATGCTTTTACCGAAGCGAGTTACTTCCGCCCTGTGGCAAGCCATAAATTGGTCGCCGGACTTTCATTTATCCATCATCGCTTTGAACAGCAAAATGCGACGTTTAACTCTATTTACAACAACCGCTTTACAACCTTCGGTGTGTTTGCACAGGACGATTGGAATTTTGCACCCCATTGGACGGCACACGGCGGTTTGCGCTGGGACTATCGCTCCGACAAACAGTCATTCTTTTTGCCCAATGCCGCACTGCTCTTCGAAGCGGGAAGTCACCTTACGATAAGGCTTTCCGGCGGATTTGGTTACAGCGTGCCCACCCTTTTTGATGTTGCACCGCGGCAGGCTTATTTCACCTATCGCATTCAGTCCGGGCCTCCGCTAAAACCGGAGAAATCACGCGACATTGCTTTCGATGCCACTTACCGTTTCGCTTTCGAGGCATGTGCGCTTAGCGTAAATCAGGCCTTTTACGCCACCCGGATTAACCGTTCGTTATTTGCTTTGCCTGAGATCAATAATACCCCGATTCAATTTAACAGCGAACCGATAAAAGCTCGCGGTGCCGAAACCCATTTGGTTCTAAATTTAAAGGATTTTGAATTCTTTGTGGACTACAATTACGTGGATGTGCAGCGCGGATCGCAGCGGCAACCTTTGACGCCCAGGCACAAATTGTATTTCACAGCCACTTACGAAGAAGAAGGACACTGGCGCACCGGACTGGAAGCGTTTTACACCGGCAGGCAATATTTGCCCGATGGCCGGGAGGGACGCGATTATTTTATTTTCGGTTTAATGTTCGAAAAAACCTTTAGCAAATTTTCACTCATTTTTAATGTGGAAAATGTGCTTGACGAACGACAAAGTAAATATGAAAGACTGGTTCAACCGCCTTTTAACCATCCTCGTTTCAATGAGATTTACATGCCCATCGAAGGACGTGTGGCAAATGTGGTATTGTGGTTAAAATTGTAAAGGAGACGAAACAGACAGATTTATTTTTACGGCCTATTTTAGCAGGAAATTAAGTATACGGGGAAAAATAGTATGGAAACCCTGAAAATGCTCGAAAAGGAGGAAAATCTTCAATGGGATTCTGATACCGAAGCGGACGTTCTTTATATTTCCATCGGTAAACCCGTTAAGCAGAACCTTACAGGAATTGAAAATAGAATCTAAATAAAAATTTCTTCTATTCCCTAAAATAGCTTTGCAAGAGTAAAAATTTACCCGTCCAAATCAACCCCGGTTCGAATATCGCTCCGTTCGCCTGCGGCGCTGTCTAAGACTTTGCGTACTTTCTTGGCCATTTGCTGGATGGTGTAGGGCTTGTGCAGAAAATGAAAACCTTTATTCCACAAACCGCTTTTCATTAATTGACTGTCGGTGTAACCCGATGTGAGCAGGATTTTAATCTTGGGATTTAAACGTTTGATCTCTTCCGCCAA
>JALWEA010000450.1:0-3426 GCA_027039465.1 Calditrichia bacterium
TCCCATGAACATTCCGCAGGAGTTGATGGATGATTGGGAAACCGTTTACGTTCCCAAAATTTTACAGGCAATGCAAACCTATCCGGATCGGGTGCAGGAGTTGATTATTTGCGCCAAAGCGCCCGTAGATCCCAATGATCCTTCAACTTATGCCAAAACGGTGCTCGGTGTTTTGTGGTACAATGTTTTTGCAACCAATGACCTGGTGGCCCGCGTCGGCGGCAATCCTTATGACAATACGGAAAAAGTTTATCACGGCTCAGCGGATGATGCGTATCTGAATAAAAATGTACAGCGCATTGCAGCGGATCCCGCAGCCTTACAAAAATTACACGAATTGTACGATACGACCGGTAAGTTGAATATTCCGGTTATTACCATGCACACCGTCGGAGATCCCATTGTTCCGGCCTGGCACGAACGTTTGTATCGTGAAAAAGCCTTAAGCCAGGTGCCCAAAATTTATTACAACAATATTTTCGTCATGCGTTACGGCCATTGTAATTTTACCAGCGATGAAGTGTTGGACGGTTTCACCAAATTGGTAATGAAAGTAAAAGCCATGGATGCCGTATCCATTCCCATGCCGTTGGCGCGAGCACGGTAGCGGTTGGAGGGTAAAGGTAAAGGGTTAAGAGTGTAAGGGTTGAGGGAAAATCGTTATTAGTTGAATTGTTGATTGGTTGAATGGGGGAATAGTTAAGCGTTAAGTGTTAAGTGTTAATGGTGAAGCGTTACCCGTAAGGGACTGTCATTGCAACCCGCCTGAGGCGGGGAAGCAATCCCCTCCAAAGCAGCGGCGGCATTTGTTTTTTTCCACCCCCTGTTGTCCCCCTCATAAGGGGACGCAAAACGGCACGAAAGATTTTGCCCGGTTAGAATTTAATTCAGCGGTTTGGAGAAGAAACAAATACAGAACTGCCACAAAATTGGGTATTGAGCACAATTTTACAAACGATTTTTTGTCCCCCTGCGAGGGGGATTTAGGGGGTCTAAACACAGCAAAGGCAGTCAATTGAATTGGCAGACGCATAATTTAGAAATTCAAACACTTAGATAAAAGTCCACAACTGCATGCGCACCCCCTTCATGTTGAAAATCCCGAGCCCTGGGAGATAGTATGGAGAGAGTGTATGGTACTAAATAATGACCATGCGAGCCTAATATGTCAATAGTAACGATCCCGCGAGCCTGCGAGCGGGAGAGTGAAGCAATCCCCTCCAAAGCGGCAACGAACGTAAGAGTTTTTCGGTCCGTCTCAGTCATTTTGCATTCGGTCACAATTTTTCGTGCCGGTGGGCTAAAAATCGCTTCAATTCAACAAATTCACCAAATAACCCGATCTAATTGGGCATCCCGAGAATCGGGACCGGGGATGGGTCGCAAAAGGGAATTCGCAAGCACGTTCAATCTAACCATCTAACGAACAAGGGATTCTTCCCCCGACGAGTCGGGATCAGAATGACAGCCAACCTCATGTCAATAATGGGAGTGAGCGCAGCGAGTGACTCGACGATTTATAATTCACCCCGTCCCGTTCGGGACGGGCATATTTTGGCGCGGATATTTGTTTCCCACAGATGAATCTGTGGGCTATTAGCATGCCGTCCCTATCGGGACGGGCTTTGGGTGGGTTAAAAAGATAATATGTCATTAGTTGTAAGTGCGAGCGCAGCGAGTGACGCGGCGATCCCTTTCAAAGCGGCAACGGACGTAAGGACTTAGTTTCGGCGAATTTCGTCAAAATTCAAAATCGAGCGATATTTTCAAATCATTTTTCGTCCTCTAAAACAGGAACAAAAGGAGGGTGGAAAGCAATAGGGTATTAAAAACGCAACCGCTCTCCGATTAGTTTCCAAAAGAGGTAACGTTGTCAGAATCTTGAATCCGAAATCACAAGGGAAGGCGAACATTTTTAATTCCAAATCCTATCTTTCTTTTGTAATGCTTCGATTTTTATTCTTTTTTCAGATTTTATCGTTCGCGATTTTCGGCCTTCACGCGCAATCCATTACCATCTCTTTACGTGATACCGTTTATTCGAAAATCGGCCCGGATTTTTATGGCATTCAATATCACTCCGACACCTTCAATGATCCGAAAGCCTTAAATCTTTTGCAGCCCTTGAAGCTGAAACCGGTACGCGTTTGGGCCAGGCCAAGCGAATTTCACCCTCAGCCGGGCGTGTGGCAATGGCAATCTTTGGATCAAAAAATCGATGAGATTGTTGCTGCCGGATACGAGCCCATGGTTTGCCTGTATCAAAGCGAAGAATGGTTCACCGGCAGCTCCGAAAATCCCTGGTGGAACGATTCCGCTGCCGTTTCCGAATGGCAAAAAGCAGCCTACCAATTGGCATTGCGTTTTAAAGATCGTGTTCGCCGTTTTATTATCTTTGACGAAATCAATATGATGCACCCGGAAGACGGCTATTACATTACCTTTCAACATTCGGCGCAGTTGTACTGTCAGGCGGCTTCGGAAATCAAACGGGCGGATTCAACTTTACTTTGCGGAGGGCCGTCAAGCTTTGGCGGTTGGGAGAACGGTCATTGGGCGGAATATGTGCTCAACGAACCGCAAGGCAATGATCTGCTAAATTTTATTTCCTGCAATCTGTTTCTTTCCTGGAATGCGGAAGATCCCGATAGCTTGCTCATGAATCGTACAATTTGGTACGAAGAAGCGCCGCAAAAGATAAAGAGCATGGTCGGTGATCGCACTTCTGCGCCGCTGGTATTGGATGCTTACAACGTCAGCGCGCTTTGGCAGAAGGACGGTCAATTGTGGACGGATCCCAGAAATACAAATTTTTTCGGGGGAATTTATCAGGTGGTCGCTTTGATGCACGCGGCCAAAGGCGGATATGCGCTAACATTGCATTGGGAAACCCTTGGCGGTTACGGCATTTTCGATTGGTATCCGCAGTTCAATCCCTTGCCGCCCTATTTTGCCTGGCGTTTTCTGATCGAAACGGCCGGATTGAAGGAAGGAAGCCGGATTATCGGTTGTCAAACCTCGGAAACGCCGTTGCCTTTTAACGGACATCACGGAGGTATGAACGTGTCATTGTATACCGTGCAGCCCTTTGCCGTGCAAAATGCCGATTCAAGCGTAAGCATTATTTTAATTAATAAATACAAAAAGGGAGCGAGAACGGTCAGTCTGACTTTACCCGACAGCTTTCGTTATTATCGTTTGTACCGATTTGACGAAAAAAATATGGAAAATTCCTTCACGCCATTGGATGAAGGCAACCTTCAAGATACGCTTACGGCGCTTACGGTTAATTGTCCCGAACGCAGCATTTCGGTCGTCCGCTTATCGGTCAGGCAACCTGTCGGTCTGGAACGAAGGCAGGCAAAACCGGTGCGGAGTTTGCGTCTCGAAAGCACTTTTCCCAATCCTTTTAACAGCACGGTACGC
>JALWEA010000450.1:3436-8528 GCA_027039465.1 Calditrichia bacterium
CGGTACGCATTGCCTTTACGCTTAAGCATTCGGGAAAAGTTACCATTGATTTGTTTAATGCAACGGGAGCCAAAATAAAGACATTGCTTCAAGATTATTTAAGCGCCGGTAGTCGGGAAATTTATTGGAACGGTAAGGATGATTTCGGGAAATCGGTTGCCTCGGGAGTTTATTTTGTCCGCGTTCAACAAGGAAAAGAATTTGTCATTGGCAAGCTTGTTTATTTGAAGTAAAGCCTTCCTTTACAAAACGCTACAACCTTATTCCTCCATATCTCTGATCTCATCGGCCTGAATAAAGATTTTTTGGTAGGGAATGATACGGATGGGATCCGGAAACGCATAACCGGCCTCGGGCTGCAATCCTTTATTGGAAGGCGAACCCACAAATTCGATTTCAAGAATATTTTCACCCGCCTGCAGAAGGGCAGAAATGTCCGCCATTAAAGGATAATGCCAAAGTTTTCCGCCCACTTGACCGTTAATGCGGACGATACAGGGATGCGTGGTTAGTCCCAAATCCAAATAATAACTTTGATCCCGACGAAATTTCCTTAGGACAAAAGTCTTTTGTAGGGTAGGCGGTTCGTCTAGGGCAAGCGCCGCTTTGGGTAAATCTTCCAAATGGATCATTCGTTTACCTTGTGTGGTGTTCAAAACCCAGTGATCGGGCGACAAACGAAACGGATCCAACTTTTCCTGGATATGCACCGGTACTTTTAAACTTTTTTCATCCTTTTCCAATAAAAGATGCACCGGCCCTGGCTGTCGGTTGCGGAGCTGAACGACAAAAGTGCCGGACTTGGGAGAAAAAACACGGCATTCCTTGGCATCGCACAAACCGATATGCCACACATTGGTTGAAAGCTCTTTTTGCAGAATAATCAACTTGCTTTCCATGGGCCAAAGTGTTAGTGGAACCGTTAAATGCCCGTCATGCCAATTCCAGTAATGTATCGGCTTTTGGATTTGTTTTTTGAAATCCCAGTAAAACGGAAATCCTTTTTTGCGGGAATGCAAGGTCAGGCGGCACATGTTTCGTTGGCTGGGATTGGTCAGGAAGATGAAGTAGGCCTCCTGCGTTTCTCGTGTTTTAAGTAGAACCTCGGAACCTTCCGTTTGCACGTAAACCGATTCGTTTTGAACATAAGGTTGAAGAAAATCCCGCAAAAGCTTCAGCTTGGGGATGAACCAGCTTTTGCCGCCGTTTTCGTTTTGTAAGAAGGTGATGCTTTCCAGGTCCGGCTCCACCATCCACAAATTTTTACGTATTTTTTCAAACTGTTTTTGTTTATCACGCAATTCCACCTGCGACGGAATTTTGTGAACCGCGGTAATTTGCCCGCCTTCAGAGAAAAAGGCTTTTAGCTTTTTCAGAGTGAGGAACGGGATAACCTGGACGGCCGGTAAGATGATCAAATTAAATGTTTTTTGATTGAAATTAATTTTGCCCTCTTCAATTTTACAATATTGGTTGGAATTAAAAAGATCAAAATTAATCAATTCGAAATGAATACCGGCAAAATGCAATTCTTGCAAAATATTGCGAAACATATCCTGCGCCTGATCCAACGAAGGATGAAGGATTAGAATCCTTCCCACGGGCAAACCGCGGGACAAAAAAGCGCCCAATTGGTTGGCATATCGAATCTTGTTTTGAAGAAATTCCTGACGTTGTTTGGTTAATGGGCTTTCTTCGATTCGGGCATTCCACCAAAATTGTGTGGCGCCCGCCTGAGCCAAAAGGTCAATGTGAAATTTTTGTTCCGGAATGGAAAACGTGGAATTAAAAAGCCGATGGGCAAGAACGGGTAAAGCTCCGTTGGTTTCGGCAAACAGTTGGCTGGCCGCCCGTTTTAAACTGCTGACGGTTTTCCAATAGTAGGGGGTGGCAACTTCAAATTCCCGCACGTTCAGCTTTACGATAAATTGGTGGTTTAAATCCAGAAGTTTGGCCAAAGCGGAGTCGGGCCGAATTAAATAGTGCACATTGGGTGAAAGAATATTGAAGCGGGGACGCAACATGGAATTAAAATAACGTTTGAACACAATGCTCAGGAAAATATTGTTAACCGTTTGCCCGGGACTGTTTGCGTAATAAAAGGCAATGGTCTTTTTTATGCCTTTTAAAACCTTTTCCAGATTGTCCGAATAAGAAACGCCGCTAAATTGTTGAACAACATCAAACATTTCACGCAGATCGTAAACAACGCCGCTCACGGGTATGGGCAGTTTTAACAGTTGGGTTTTAAACCATTTTTGCAAAGCGGCAAACGCGGTGGCATCGTAATAATTAAAAAAATGCGAAAATCCGGTCTGCGAATCAAAAAAATAACGACGCAGAACCACAATGCGCGCTTTGGCCAAGCCTTCGGTATCGATGGCAAACTTTCCCGTTAAGGGATCCAGATGATCCGTAACCTCGGTTACTTCCTCGTCGATATTCCCTTGATACTCATCGCTTAAAAGAAAAATGGAATCCACATCCTGCGGTTGCGGTAAAGTTATTCTGAAAATCTTTTTTCGCGCATCAATTTTGTAAATTTCCGGATTGATATCGAAAAAATGAAAAACATCTTTTGTCAAAAAGGAGTGGCGCTTAAAATAATCCCTGTTACAAAACAGACGCGGCAATAGCAAAGAGTCGAGTTTTTGAATTCTTTCCTGTAAAAAGCGAATCAAATCGGGTCGAAATAAAATGGAATATTCGAACTCGGTGTAATTTCGAATTTGTTCACTGTGCGCTTTGAGAAAATCGGCGATCGATTGAAAATTCCCGTAAAAAACAATGCGTTTTACGTTCAGTGATTTCAAATTGTTAAATAAATTTTGAATATCCGAAGCGGAGCAAGGGTTTTCTACCGATAAGACAATATTGGTTGTGGTGGTTAAATGCTTCGGCCTGAGATCCAAACGTTGGGCTTTTAGATAGGACATGCAATCGATCCCGTACTAAATAAATTTAATGAATGAATTTGCCGTTTTTTTTAATTCATTGGTCAAATTTACAAATTAAGAGCCAATAAAGCCACTAATCTTACTTTAATTCTTTGCGGTAATAGATTGTTGATCGGTAAATCCGAGGGCTAACATCTTTGAATGTTGTTTTATTTTTAATCCATTTACTAGCCACTTCCATGAGGCGCCAGGGAAATGAAGGAGAAAATTTGTTCTTCTAAATTTCAAATATTTTTTGTTAGAATTTGCACTGCCATGCTTTGGCAACTGATGGTTTGATTATTCTCGGCAACCGTAATTCCCAAATTCTTAGTAAAAGAATGCGCGCCCAGATGAATTTCCCGCAGGGAAATTCGTCCATAGCCCATGGCTTTGAGCCATGGGGCAGCGAATCGCACCACAAATTGTCGTCCCGAAGGGACGATTGAATTTCGTAATCAAAATTTATCTGCCGTCCCTTCGGGACTAAAAAATGAGGATGCCTGTTCATAATTCCCGCTTTTGAAAATGCGGGCTATTGGCATTCGTCCCTCTGGGACGGATAGGTGGCTCTTTTATTATCATTTGTTCGTAAGAATTAGCTACTTGCTCCGGATATCCCAACGTTTGTCTCTAATAATTTTGTTGCTTCATTATTTAACCCAACTCCTAACTAACCACTTACATGATTTGTCAGAGAATAGGAATTAATAGGGTAAATTGTTCTTGAAAATTTAAAATATTTTTTATTGGATTTTGCAATACAGCAATCCCTTCGTTTTTCTTGCTTCCTTTTGAATTAATCAATAACATTATTCGAACTTTTTGAGAAAATATAAAGGAAAAGAGGAATAATAATGAATTGGCCCAAACATTTTACATTGACCAACCAACCGACACCCATCACAAAATTAGACCGAATGAGCGCTCTTTATCCCGATTATGAAGTTTATTTAAAACGCGACGATCTGACCGGTGTTGAATTAACGGGAAACAAAGTGCGGAAATTGGATTTTTTAGTGGCCGAGGCCCGACTGCAAGGGGCCGAACGGGTAATCACCTGCGGAGGCATTCAATCCAATCATTGCCGTGCTACGGCGTTTTACGCTCAAAAAATCGGGCTCAACACTACGCTGGTGTTAAAAGGGGAAAAACCCCGGCAGGCCACGGGCAACTATTTACTCAATCAATTATTGGGCGTGGATATCAAGATTATTTCCCAGGAAGAATACCAACAAGTGGATGCCATCATGGCCGATTTGGCGGAATCCTACTCAGAGCCTTGCTACGTTATTCCCGAAGGCGGTTCCAATTACGTGGGCGCTTGGGGTTATGCCAAAGCGTTTGATGAAATTATGCAACAAATGCCGGAGGTGGAAACAATTGTGGTGGCTACCGGCAGCGGCGGAACCCACGCCGGGCTTTTACTAGGTAAGCTGCTTTTTAAAAGCGATGTTACTATCATCTCCGTCAATGTTTGCGACGATGCCGCCTTTTTTAAAAATAAAATCGTACGCATTCTAAATGAAGTACGGGAACATTACGCGCTTGACTTCTCCGTATCGGAGGACGATGTGCACATCATTGACGGTTACGTGGGGCAAGGGTACGCTAAGGTCGGCGACAAAGAAATAGAAGCCATTAAACGGGTTGCCCGCATCGAAGGATTTGTTTTGGATCCCGTATACGGCATTAAAGCATGGCTCGGCTTTGAAGACGCTTTGCAAAATAACACCTTACCAGGGCAGCGCGTTCTTTTTATTCACACCGGAGGTATTTTCGGATTGTTTCCGTTTGCGGATTTATTTGGAAACGTTGACCGATCATAAAAACAGGGAATTTTAATAATGGCTCAGATTGTTTTGCATAATGACGAATTGATTAAATTAATTTCCGGTTTTGTATCAAAGAATCAACGCATCTCCGAAGTGAGTGCGGAAAGCTCCAAAATTAAGATCAAAATCAAAACGCCCGGCATCTTACCCTCGGCAACTATCATTCTTGAATTTGATCGATTTGCCCAAAACAAAGCTTTTTTTCGTTTACAAGCCAATCCGTTGATTAAATTGATCATCGAGTTTTTTGAAATGCCGGGCCTGGATTGGCTGCACATCACGGCCTCCGAAATCTCCGTTGATGTAAATAAGGTGCTTAAA
>JALWEA010000451.1 GCA_027039465.1 Calditrichia bacterium
TCCATTGCCCGCGCGGCTTTCTCGCTAACCTTTCCGGCAAAATTCATGTTAGTTGCCGCCATGAATCCCTGTCCCTGCGGCTATTACGGCGACCCGACCCATTCTTGTTCCTGTACCATACCGCAAATACAAAAATACCGCTCCCGCATTTCCGGCCCATTATTGGATCGCATCGATATCCACGTGGATGTTCCGGCTGTTAAGTTCAAGGAATTGTCCTCCGATCGTTCCGGCGAGCCATCGGCAGTAGTGCGCGAACGCGTACAAAGGGCACGGGAAGTGCAATTAAAACGTTTCGCCAAAGAAAAGGGTATTTTCTCCAATGCGCACATGGAATCGGCACAAATCCGCAAATATTGCCAAATCGATGAACAGGGCAAGCAATTATTAAGCATGGCCATCAAACAGGTCGGACTTTCGGCACGTGCTTACGATCGCATTTTAAAGGTTGCGCGCACCATTGCCGATTTGGAAGACAGCGAGCGCATTTTACCGCAACATTTGAGCGAAGCCATTCAGTATCGCAGTTTGGATCGGGAAGAGTTCTGATGAGAATGGTTAAGGGTTAAGAGTAAGAACGTTATTCGTGTATCCATTATGCGTTAATCGAATTTGGGTTGAATTGTGGGCATAAAGTTGTTAAGAGTTAAGCGTTGAAGGGTTAAGGGAAAGTCGTTATTCATCAAGGCCTGTCATTGCGAACGATCCCGCGAGCCTGCGAGCGGGAGCGTGAAGCAATCCCATCCAAATCAGCAACGGACCTTGAGTTAAATCCCTTTTTTGCATCCAAATCCGGTTTCTTTGCATCGAATAAAATGATAGATTATTTACGAAAAATGATTAAACTAAAAATAAAGGAAATACATCATGAAAGCGATGGTTCTCAATCAAATCACGAATTTGCGGGTTAACAAAGAACCGCTGCAATTGGTTGATTTGCCCGATCCCAAACCGGCCGAAGATGAAGTGCTTTTGGAAGTCTCTGTATGCGGGGTTTGCCATACCGAGTTAGACGAGATCGAAGGTCGCACACCGCCTTCGCGTTTTCCCATGGTCTTGGGACATCAGGTGGTTGGTCGTGTTGTGGAAAAGGGCAGTCAGGTGCAACAACTGCAATTGGGCGATCGGGTAGGCGTTCCCTGGCTTTATTCCTCATGCGGTCACTGCGAATACTGTTTGCGCGGTGAAGAGAATCTTTGCCCGGAATTTAAAGCAACCGGACGCGATGCCTTTGGCGGTTATGCCGAGTACATGGTGGTGAAAGAAAAATTTGCTCATCCCATCCCGGATGTATTTACCGATGCCGAAGCCGCGCCGCTATTATGTGCAGGAGCCGTCGGCTATCGTTCCTTGCGTTTGACCAATTTGCAAAACGGTCAGCGTTTGGGCCTGACCGGATTCGGTGCTTCGGGACATTTGGTAATTCAGATGGTAAAACACAAATATCCGGATTCTCGGGTTTACGTTTTTGCCCGCAGCGAAAGTGAACGTGCTTTTGCATTGGAATTAGGTGCGGTTTGGGCCGGAGACACCACCGATGAAGCGCCTGAAAAATTGCACGCCATCATTGATACGACACCCGTCTGGAAACCAGTGGTAGAAGCCATGAAAAATTTACTGCCGGGCGGTCGATTGGTAATCAATGCCATTCGTAAGGAAGATCATGACAAAGATTATTTGTTAAATTTATCGTATGAAGATCATTTGTGGATGGAGCGGGAAATCAAAAGCGTGGCCAACGTGGCTTTGATCGATGTACGCGAATTTTTGCAATTAGCCGCAGAAGTACCCATTAAACCGGAATATCAGACCTTCCCGCTGGAAAAAGCGAATAAGGCTTTGATTGAATTAAAAGAACGCAAAATCCGCGGCGCCAAAGTATTGATTGTGAAAGGACGATGAGATTATTGCTCTTTGTCATCGATAAGTGCGCAACCGTTGCTGGTGCCTTGGATTATTAAGATGGTGACATGGATTGATTGGGAATCGGTTGAATTGTTGAATGGTGGAATGAGGAAAATCGTTATTCGTATATCCGTTATTCTTTATTCGTTATTCGGGAGTCATTGTTTGTGCCGGCGGTGGTGTGCGCCCGTTAATTGATGTTATTCCCAGTCCTGTCATTGCAAGGCTGGGAACCATGGCTGGTGCCATGGATTATTAAGATAGTGACATGAATTAATTGGGAACTGGGAACTTGGAACTGGTACGGCAACCGTGTCTCGATACGATCCCGCTGGCGTGGTCTCTACTCGACAACCGGTTGCCTTTGACCGCGTCCGGTTCCCGAGTGATTCTGCCGACACCGAGCAGTTTTTGCAAAGTGGAAAATAACAGGCAGAATCGTATCGAGGGACGGACGCGTCGCAACATGTCAATAGTAACGATCCCGCGAGCCTGCGAGCGGGAGAGTGAAGCAATCTCCTTCAAAGCGGCAACGAAATGAAGATTTTTCGTTCCGTCGCAATCACTCGCTAACCGGCCACGATCTTGCACAATGGCGGGCACAAAATCACTTCAATTCGTAAATTTACCAAATAAACGCTGCTAATTGGGCATCCCGAGAATCGGGACGGGGATGGGTCGCAAAACGGAATTCGCAAACTATTCAAATCTACCGAATAAAGGATTTATTTTCTTTTTGCTTTTACATTGACATGTTATGGCGCGTCCGTTCGTCCGTCCGTCCTTCCTTCAATACAATTCTGCGTTTCATCTTGGAATGTTCTATGTAAGAGCGAAGCATTTCTCTCAAGATACTGCAAACTTAAAAAATTTAATGTTGTGCAACCAAAAACATCGATTGTTTCTTTATTGGTCAAGGAAATGCTTCGCCTCTACAAATCCGGCGGAATTACTTTTAAACCGGCCACGATCATGCACATCATCGGGCAAACAACGGCTTCAATTCAACAATTCACCAAATCCCTACGGATAATAGGGCACCCTTCCATACGGTAGTAGGGAAGGGCGGTGATGGGTTCTAAGAATTCGCAAGCGCCTTCAACCTACCGAATAAGGGATTCCGAGCCAGCAGGATCATTCGCAATGATACTCATACATGAATCCTGATCTCTTATTACTTGAAAAAAATAACACTATTAACCACCAAGCAAAATCCGAAAAAATTTTCAAATATCACATTATTCTACATACTGTAATTAATAATTTTTTAAACAATTAACCACAAAATCCAACAATAAAAATATTTGCAAATTCTCCTTGCAAAATGAACTTATGTTCATTATATTGCGTACAACGAAATGAACATAAGTTCAAATAAAGTGAAAGGAAGCCATGCGCGGGCCGTACAGAAAACGCATGATATTGCAGCCGCCGCACATTAAAAGTTTTAAACCCAGCGGCGTTCCGCAACGAGCGCTGCAAACAATTATTTTGCAGGTGGACGAATACGAAGCCATTCGTTTGGCGGATTATTTGGGGTTGGAACATCAGCAGGCGGCGGATCAAATGCAAATTTCCCGTCCGACTTTTACGCGACTAATTGAACGGGCGCGCAACAAAGTGGCTAGCGCATTGGTGGAAGGAAAGGCGTTGATTATTGAAGGCGGAAATGTGGATTTCATTCAACCGTTAAGTCGCTGCAAAGATTGCGGCGAGACATTTCCGCAAAATCAACGGTCGGAACGTTGTCCGGATTGCGGTTCGGAAAATATCGAAGATTTGACGCAACAGTATTTACCGAATCGACCCGGGCGCGGCGGACATGGACACGGAAGAAGGGGACGTTAAGATGAAAATTGCGGTAGCCAGCGGTAAAGGCGGAACCGGTAAAACGCTTATTTCAACCAATTTGGCACGTGTGGCTTTGGAACAGGGCAGTGTTACTTTATTCGATTTGGATGTGGAAGAACCGAATGCTCATCTGTTCTTCTCGGAGGTTGAACAGAAAAGTGAACCGGTGGAAAAAATGATCCCGGTGGTGGACGTTTCGATTTGCGAACTGAGCGGCGTGTGCAGCAAGGTGTGTGAGTATCATGCCATTATTACTTTGGCCAATCAGGTTATGGTTTTTCCGGAACTGTGCCACAGTTGTTACGGCTGTCTGGAGATGTGTCCGTCAAAGGCCATTTCCGAAGGCAAAAAGCAAATCGGAATGATTAAACACGGTGCCAAAGACCATCTGCAACTCATCAGCGGATTGTTGAAAGTGGGTGAATCGGCAACCACGGCGCTGATTCGCGATGTGAAAAAATTTCCCATTCAAAAGAGCGGTTTGCAGATTTACGATGCGCCTCCCGGTACTTCATGTCCGGTGATCGAAACGGTTAAAGATTTGGATTATGTGATTTTGGTCGGTGAGCCGACGCCATTCGGCCTGCACGATTTGAATCTTTTAGTACAAGTATTACAGGAAATCGGGCAACCGTTCGGTGTGGTGGTGAATAAAGCCGTAACCGGTAATGATCGCATTGAACAATACTGTGCGCAAAAAGGCCTTGAAATTTTGGCGCACATTCCTTTGCGCAGCGACATTGCCGGTGCTTACGCCAAAGGGCAATTGGTTAGTGAAGTTTTGCCCGATGTAAAGCAAATTTTTCAAGAATTGTTGGAAACGGTTACGCGAAAAGTGAACGGAGCGGTGGCATGAAAGAGATCGTAATCATGAGCGGTAAAGGCGGAACCGGAAAGACTTCCATTACGGCGGCTTTGGGTGCTTTGGCCGGATCTAAGGCGGTCATGGCCGATTGCGATGTTGATGCGGCAAATCTGCATTTATTGTTCGATCCGCAAGTGGAACATGAAGAAGATTTTTATAGCGGCAAAAAGGCGGTAATCGATTACGACCTGTGTACCGATTGTGGCATTTGTGAAGAGAAATGCGCCTTTGACGCCATTCATTGGCAGGACGGCCGTGTGGTTATTAACGACGTAAGCTGCGAAGGGTGTTCGGTGTGTTTTCACTTGTGTCCGGTGGATGCCATCCGCATGGAAGATAATCTAGCCGGAAAATGGTATCGGGCGAAATCGCGGTTTGACAATCCGTTCGTCTATGCTCATTTGGGCATCGGGCAGGAAAATTCCGGTAAGCTGGTCAGTAAGGTAAAGCAGGAAGCCAAAAAGGTGGCCGAAGAATTGCAACGGCCGTTTATTTTCGTGGACGGCCCTCCTGGTGTGGGCTGTCCGGTCATTTCTTCCTTAAGCAATGCGGATCACATTCTCATTGTTACGGAAGCCACCGAATCCGGCTTACATGATTTGCAGCGGCTGGTTGAATTAACCGAATATTTTAAACTCAGCGCGTCGTGCGTGATTAATAAGAATGATTTAAACGAAGAAAGCGATCGGGCCATCAGTGCATTTTGCCGGGAACACAATATTCCTGTGGTTGAACGAATCCCGTTCCATCCGGCTTTTTACGAAACATTGGAACAGGGCAAAACATTGATTGAAAGCGATAACAAGGAAATCATTGCCAAAATAGAGCACATTTACCAATACCTAACAAAAGGAGAATAAAAGCGATGAAAGTAGCATTCACGGCACAAGGTAACGGTTGGTACGAAAAAGTGGATTTGCGTTTTGGTCGCGCCAAGGGATTTTTTATTGTCGATACGGAAACGGATCAGGCCGAATATCTGGACAATACGCAAAATCTGGAAGCGGCACACGGCGCGGGCACCAGCGCAGCGCAAAGTGTGATTAATACGGGAGCGGGTGCATTGGTATCCGGTTCGGTAGGGCCGAAAGCCGGTTCCGTTCTGAAAGCCGCCGGTATTGAAGTGTACACGGTGGAAGGCGGCACCACATTAAAAGATGCGTACAATTTGTTTAAACAAGGAAAACTGAAAAAACAGGTTCTTTGAGATTTCGAATACACGAATATACGATTAACGAATACACGGTTTTAGTTAATATCGAAGAAACTTTGAACAGTAATCCAATCAACCAACAAAGGAGGATTGAACCATGCCGTGGGGAGATCGTACGGGTCCTGCAGGATTAGGACCGAGAACAGGTAGAGGCCTGGGCTATTGCAACGGATACAATCAGCCCGGCTATGTAACCAGTCCGGGATTCGGACGTGGTTTTGGACGCGGATTTGGCTTCGGGCGAGGCGCCTGGGGCTGGGGACGCGGTGGTTACGGTTACGGCTGGGGTCGCGGTTGGGCCGGTTATAATTGGCCTGCACCGCCGGCTCAAACCAATACGACTCAAAATCAAACGGCTGCACCGCAGGTTAATGACCGTGAACTGACGGATATGAAGAATGAGTTGAACAGCCTGAAATCCGCAGTCGAAGGATTGCTTAATCGAATCAGTTCTTTAACCGGAAGACGGGAAGAATCCGAAGACGAATAGGCATCCGAGTAAAGCCGAATCCGATTGGTTGAAGGTAAGTGCGGGCGCCCGATTTTTTAGGGCGTCTGCGCCTGCCTTTTTGAACGGGAAAGTTTTAAATTCAAAAAAGGAGGTAAACAATGATTGGCGGAGGCAGAGGACAAGGTGGTGGCTTCGGCCGCGGCCAAGGTCGCGGAGGCCGTTTTGGCGGTAATCGCAGTGGGCTTGGCCCGGCTGGAAATTGTGTTTGCCCGTCCTGTGGGTACAAAATGCCCAAACAACCGGGCGTGCCCTGTAATCAGGTCAAATGTCCCAAATGCGGAACCATAATGGTACGCGAAATGTAGATTAAACCGGTTCTAACGACCGGTGACAGAATCCAAACACAAAGGAGTTTCAAATGGCTTCAAATAGAACTCCGGTAAAAATTGGTATTATTATCTGTGATCGCTATCGGAATTGTGCCGGTGGAAAATGTTTAAGAGCCTTGCAAAACAGGGAAGGGGCCTTTGCCCGTTACAAAGATCAGGAAGTGGAATTGGTGGGTTACACCACCTGTGGCGGTTGCCCTGGCGGCAATGTTGAATATGCGCCGGCGGAAATGAAAAAGAATGGCGCGCAGGTCATTCATTTGGCGACCGGATTGATTGTGGGTTACCCGCCGTGCCCTTATCTGTTTCATTTCAAGGAATTCATTGAAACCAATTACGGAATGGAGGTGGTTATCGGAACCCATCCCATTCCCGAAAGTTATTATCAAAACCATAAAAAAATGGGCACTTGGTTAAATGCCAAATGGAGAGAAATTCTAATTCCCGAAATGGTTGACAAAGAGCAACGTCTGAATTACAGTTAACTTAAGGAATCGGAAAATGAGGGAGGCTAATCGATGAGTGTACCGAGGAATCAGGCAATGGGACGCGGTGGCTATTGTATTTGTCCCAAATGCGATTATCGTGCGCCGCATGAGCGGGGAATTCCCTGTCAGGAGCAGCGCTGTCCCAATTGTGGTGCCAAGTTGATGCGCGAAGGTGGTTACCATCATCAATTATTGTTGGAAAAGCGGCGCAAAATGGCGGAAAAGAATAAAAATAAATAAAAAAATAAATAACTATTTGCAAGGCGGGTCGGTTCAATGGCGCGCATTACACCTTTTGAATTACATCGCAAGGAATACGAAGACTGGTTTGTAAAAAACAAATTTGCGTATCAGTCGGAATTAGATGCCCTTCGGGAAGTGGTTCCCAAAGGAAAGGGTATTGAGATCGGTGTGGGCAGCGGTTTGTTTGCCGCGCCTTTGGGAATTACGTTTGGCGTAGAGCCTTCTTTAAAAATGGCGGAATTGTCTAAAAAACGGGGCATTAAAGTTGTGCGCGGCATCGGCGAGCAATTGCCGATCCGCAGCGGCTGTTTTGATTTTGCTTTAATGGTTACCACCGTTTGTTTTCTGGATGATATCGCGGCAGCTTTTAAAGAGACGGAACGAATTCTTAAGCCGAACGGCCGATTTTTCATTGGCTTCATCGATCGCGAATCACCCATCGGTCGGGAATACGAAAAGTTTAAACAACAGAGCGTATTTTATCGCTTTGCGGATTTTTATTCGGTTCCCGAATTGATTGACTATTTGCAAAAAGCGGGATTCGGGGATTTTCGATTTAAACAAACGATCTTTCGGCTGCTGCCGGAAATCGATTCCCGTGAACCGGTCAAAGACGGATGGGGACAAGGTTCGTTTGTGGTTATTGAAGCCGTTAAAAAGGGAGGATTAAAATCATGAAAGCCACTATCGTTTTCGATAACACCTCAAGGCGTCCCGATCTAATGGCCGATTGGGGCTTTGCCTGCGTTGTTGAAACCGGCGATCAAACCATATTATTTGATACGGGCGCCGACGGGAAAATTTTGATGGACAACATGCGCACACTCAATATCGATCCCAAAAGCATCCAAACGGTTTTTATTTCCCACAACCATTTTGACCATGTAGGGGGCTTGTCGGCTTTCTTAAATGCCAATGATCAGGTGACCGTTTACGTCCCGCAATCGTTACGCGGCGTGCGCAAAGCAAAACAGGTGGTACACATTGACGAGCAGCCAAGGGAACTTTACAAGGGGATTTACACCACCGGTGAATTGGAAGGTATTGAACAATCCATGGTTGTGGAGACAAGTAAGGGTTTGGTGGTGT
>JALWEA010000452.1 GCA_027039465.1 Calditrichia bacterium
TATTTTTTTACAAATTTTGCGACTAATAGAATGAATCTCAAGAAATATTTTATTTTTGGAAATGTAATGCTTAGTATTTAAAGATTGATATTTTTTACAAAATAGCCTTTATATTATAAAAATTTGGGAAAGCTTTATGAAATACCTACTTTTACTTTTCACAACCATCGCTTTAATTTCCTTCGTTTCCTGTTCCAAAAAACAGGAACAAAAAGCGGCGCCGGCGGATTCATTGAAGGTTGGTTCCGTAAACAGCGTGCAAAAGGAAACGCAGGCCGCTATGAACGGGCCGGAATGGTTTAAAAATCCGCCCAGGGCCGAAGATGTGCTTTATGCCGTGGGGCAGGCCAGTTCGCAAAGTCCGACCATTGCCCGCGAAAAAGCCATCATGAACGCCCGTGTGGCCATGGCCGAATTCCTGAAAAAAGAAAAATCCGGCTTGTCGCCGGATTCGCTGAATGTCGATTTGCGTTTTAGTCGCGTCACTAAGGAAACTTCGGTTAAAAAAGGGAAGCGTTGGTATCATTACGTTCTGATGGAAATGCCTAAACATTAAACTCCGCACACACTTTCTTGAAAACCTCAATCGTGCGATCCACGTCATCGTCCGTAATGTGCAAATGGGTCACCAGTCGAAGGCGCGTGGGTGAAAAGGCGATCACTTTTACGCCGTGCTCATTGAGGCGCTCGGCAATCAGGGCCGCCGGTTTGCCCGTTAAGCTTGTATCGATAATAACGATATTGGTTTGCACGGTTTGCAGGTCGATGACCATGCCGGGAAAGGCATTTAAAGCTTCGGCCAACAATTTGGCGCGACGGTGATCTTCTTTCAAACGTTTAAAGTTGTGTTCAACGGCATACAAAGCACCGGAGGCAATAATGCCCGCCTGACGCATGCCGCCGCCGTAAACCTTGCGGTAGTAGTGGGCGCGTTCAATGAATTCCTTGCCGCCCACAATAATGGAACCGACCGGAGCGCCCAATCCTTTGGAGAAACAAAGCGAAACGGAATCGAAATAGCGGGCGTATTCTTTGAGCGAAATGCCCGTTGCCACCGAAGCGTTCCAGAGTCGTGCGCCGTCCAAATGCATTTTTAAACCGTGGCGATCGGCCAGCTTTTTCATCTTTTTGATTTCATCAATGGGATAAATGGTGCCTCCCCAGCGGTTGTGGGTATTTTCCAGGGCGATCAGTTTGGTTTGGGCGAAATGATGATCCGGCGGCCGAATGGCTTCTTCCACCTGTTGCACATCCAACACGCCGTATTTACCTGGTAATGGATGCAATTGAACGCCGGAAAGCAAAGCGGGAGCTCCGGCTTCGTAATTAAAAATATGCGCCCGTTCTTCGCAGATCACTTCGTTGCCTGGCTGTGTATGGGCGTTGATGGAAATTTGATTGGCCTGCGTTCCGCTGCTGACAAAAAGGGCCGCTTCCTTGCCGGTTAGTTCCGTCATCTTCTTCTGCAAAGCATTAACCGTAGGGTCTTCGCCGAAAACATCGTCGCCCACCGGTGCCTGAGCCATAGCCTGACGCATTTCTTCGCTTGGTTGAGTTACCGTGTCGCTTCTGAGATCAATAATTTTCATGAATCCGTTTCTCCTTTAAAACATTTCAAATTTGAAATTAACAAGGGGGAAGGAATTTTTCAAATAAGATTCGGGCGTTGGGAGGAGGAGATTATGGGTTAAGGGTGAAAGGGTTAAGGGGGGATTCGTTAATCGTGTATTCGTTAAGCGTTAAATTGTTGAATGGTTGAATAGGAAATTATTCGTAAAGGGTTGTCATTGCAAGTTGTCATTGCGAGGAGCGAAGCGACGAAGCAATCTCCTCCAAAGTAGCAACGGCCTATTGTTAAGGAAGTGGCCTAAATGATGTTAAGGATTGCCACGTCCCGATAAATCGGGGCTACTATTGACATATTAAGCTCACATGGTCATTGTTTAGCCCCATACACTTCTTCCATACTATCTCCCAAGGCTCGGAATTTTCAACATAGAGGGGGGCCCATGTAGTTGTGGACTTTTATTTTAGTGTTTGAATTTCTAAATTATGCGTCTGCAAATTCAATTGACTGCCTTTACTTTGTTTAGACCCCCTAAATCCCCCTCACAGGGGGAAAAAAATTGTTTGTAAAATTGTGCTCAATACCCAATTTGGTGGCAGTTTTATATTTGTTTCTTCTCCAAACCGCTGAATTAACTTCTAAAATCATTCGTGCCGTTTTGCGTCCCCTTATGAGGGGGACAACAGGGGGTGGAAAAAACAAATGCCGCTGCCAGTACTTTTGCATTCATCTCTCGCTATGCCAGGAATGACAGGTTTGGCCTTATGTCACTGCTGTAATAATCCGTGGCGCCAGCCATGGTTCCCGGCCTACTATTGACATGTTGTGGTGCGTCCGTCCCTCGATACGATTCTGCCTTTCATCTTGCGATGTTCGTAGTAAGGGCGAAGCATTTCCGTCAAAACGCTTCAGACTCACAAAATTTAACGTTGTGCAACCCAAAACACCGATTATTTCTTTATTTGTTAGGGAAATGCTTCGCCCCTACAAGTCCGGCAGAATCACTCGGGAACCGGACGCTGCGCTAATTTCCGGTTAACAATTTATTTTGCCATCGCTTATTTTATCTCTTGATTTAGTGGTAAGTAAAGTATAATAATCAGGATACCACTTTTATGAAAAAGACTTTTTTAATCGTGAGTGATAGAGTGAATCAA
>JALWEA010000453.1:0-5415 GCA_027039465.1 Calditrichia bacterium
CAAACTGACTAAATATTTGGATACGATTATCTGAGGCTCTTTGAAACCATGGGAAAGGATTCTAACAAGGTAAAGCTCAGAATTGAGCCGATGGGCAAAGAGCGCATCGTTAATAAAGGTACGCCCCTAAAGGATATTCTGTTTGAATATGGCGTTGAATTTCCCTGCGGCGGTCAGGGTTATTGTGGCGGTTGCCGTGTTAAATTATTAGCCGGCGATGTCAAGGATCCTGAAAAGCATAAGGAATTAAACTACAAATTAGGACTCGAACCGAACTATCGCTTGGCCTGCCAAAGTGAAATTGTGGAAGATCTTACACTGGAAATTCCGCAGTTAGAATCCATCATTCTTGCCGATAGTACGGAATTTAAATTTGAACCAAGGGAAGGTTTTGGAATTGCTGTCGATGTCGGTACAACGACGCTTGTAGCCCAATTGATTGATCTTTCCAATGGCAAGTTATTAGACATCCGAACCGCCCGAAATCCACAGGCCCGTTTTGGCGCAGACATCATGAATCGCGTGCAGTATGCCTTAACGGAAAAGGGGCGTAATCAGTTAATGCGCCTTATCCGCGAGAAAATCTATCATTTAATTGTAGGTTTGTTAAGGGATAAGGATGTCGAGTTAAAAAAAGTGGTCATGGTTGGCAATACGGTTATGCATCATCTGTTTGGTGGGCTGGATGTGGAACCGTTAGCCATGTTTCCTTTTGAACCCGAGCATAAAGAATCCTTGCATTACACACCTTCCGAATTGGGCTGGAATTTACCTGAATCCGTACAAATTATTTTCGTCCGTCCTATCGGTGGCTTTGTTGGCAGCGATATTTATGCGGGGATTATCGCTTCCGGAATGGATAAAAATCCCAACCTGACCGCGTTGATCGATTTGGGCACTAACGGGGAAATTGTGGTAGGCAATAAAGATAAGATGTTTTGTGCTTCAACTGCCGCCGGACCCGCTTTTGAGGGGGCAGTCATCCATAAAGGCATGTCGGCCATGTCCGGAGCTATTTCTTCGGTAAGTCTCAATAATTCTCATATTGAATATCATGTGATCGGTAATCAAAAAGCTTTGGGAATTTGCGGTAGCGGATTAATAGATGCCGTTGCCGTTTTCTTGGAAAAAGGGCTAATTGATGCCGGCGGCGCCCAGGTTAATGATGAGCAACCTTTGATGATTAGCGAAAACGTCTATCTCACTCAAAAAGACGTGCGTGAGTTTCAACTGGCAAAAGCTGCCTTAGCAGCAGGTATGCAGATTTTAGTAAATAAACTTGGGAAATCGCTTACGGATATTACGCGTGTTTACATTGCCGGTGGATTCGGTAATTTTATTAATCTGGAAAATGTAAAAAAACTTGGAATGATTGAAGTTTGTGAATACAAAATTTTAAAGCTCGGTAACAGCGCTCTTATCGGCGCTAAAATGCTGCTATTTACAGATGATTATGACTTTGAAAATACTTTGTCTAAAATAGAACATGTATCGTTGGATGCCAATGTGAATTTTCAGGATATATTTGTGGAAAAGATGTTCTTTCACAATTTTATAACGGAGAAATAAATAATGTCAATAACCGGAAAAGAACTGATCCTTAAAACCTTTGCGCATGAAAGGGTAGAAAGAACGCCATGGATCCCTTATACCGGCGTACAAGTAGGTAAACTGATCAATGAACCTGCGGATAAACTTTTGCAGAATGAAGAATTACTCCTTACCGGCCTGCTTGAAGCGCACAAACTTTACGGACCGGATGGCATGCCGGTCGTTTTTGATTTGCAAATCGAAGCGGAAATATTGGGCTGCGAATTAATGTGGGCCGAAAAAGCGCCGCCTTCGGTTAAGACCCATCCGCTGAGCGAAAGTAAAGAGATTCAATTCAAACTACCTCAAAAAACGGACGGTCGCCTGCCCTTGGTTTTAAATGTAATGAAACGGGTAAAGAAGGAAGTGGGTGATACAACCGCACTCTACGGTTTAATTTGCGGCCCGCTGACGTTAGCTTCACATTTGCGTGGCATGAATTTATTCATGGATATGTATGAAGACGAGGCCTTTGTTCAGCGTTTAATTGACTTTAGCACGGATGTGTTATTACGCGTAGCCGATTTTTACATCGAAACGGGCATGGATATTATTGCCGCGGTGGATCCGATTGTTTCGCAAATATCTCCGGACAGCTTTGAGCAATTTCTCTCCAAGCCCTATTCCATGATTTTTGAACGCTTGCGTGAAAAGAACGTGCACAGCGGCTTGTTTGTTTGCGGCGATGCCACAAAAAATTTGGAAGTCATGTGCCACACCAAGCCGGATAGCATTTCCATTGATGAGAACATCGACATTGTTGCGGCCAAGAAGATCACCGATGTGCATAATATTGTCATTTCCGGTAACATTCCATTAACAACGGTCATGTTGTTAGGCAACCAACGGGATAACCAGGAGATCGCCCTCGAATTGATCGACCAATTAGGAAAGCAGAATTTCATTTTGGCGCCGGGCTGTGATATTCCTTACGACGTACCGCCGGAAAATCTCATTGGTATTGGCCAGGCCGTACATGATCCTGAAGCCACAAGAATTTTGCTTAAGAATTACCACAAAGAAACCAAGCATATCGAAGTGACCATGCCGGATTACAAAAATCTGCAAAAGCCGCTTATTGAAGTTTTTACGGTCGATTCCGCTACCTGCGCAGCCTGCGGCTATATGGCCGCCGCTGCCATGGAAATGAAAGACTATTTCGGTGATAAAGTAGATATCATTGAACGTAAGATAACAGACCCTGAAAATGTGGCTAGGTTAGAGATCATTGGGCTGAAGAATCTGCCAACGCTACTCATAAACGGTGAACCTAAATTTATTTCCATCATTCCAACTAGGGCGCAGTTACGAAAAGAAATAGAAAAATACTTGGGAAATTAATGGGTGTAATGAATCCTAAAAACAACGCGTTATAATTTTTGAAATGGCTAAAATAAACATTGGATAAGTCATATCCTTTGATTCTCCCTTTCGGATGCATCCGTGAAGGGGATAGGGGATGGGCCAAAAATATTTACAAAATTAGTAAAGATACATGTCCCAAAAACCACAAATTATTTTGGTAACCGGCTTTCTTGGCTCCGGTAAAACGACGCTGATCAATCGATTGATTAAGCAATATCGATCAAAGAAACTGGGGCTGATCATTAACGATTTCGGGCAGATCGCCGTCGATGGTATACTGCTAAGGCAATGGGTTGATAAAACGAAAAGCAATGATTCCGAAATTTATGAAATCGCCAACGGCTCCATCTTCTGTACCTGCCTTAGCGCCGAATTGGTTAAAAGCTTAAAGCATTTTGCGGAAATTGAACCCGATGTGCTGCTGATTGAAACTTCCGGCCTTTCCGATCCTTCCACTTTTGCAAAAATCTTAAGCGATAATAATCTGGATCAGGTTTACGAACTAAAAGCTTCCATTGGCATCGTGGATGCGGTAAAAAGTTTGAAGCTGGCTTCAAAGATTGTCGCCATCGAAAAGCAGATCACAAGCAGTAACATTATCCTGATTAATAAAACCGATCTCGTTACGAATGAAGCTTTAAATGATGTGGCCCAGTTTGTCCGACAATTAAATCCCACCGCGCTAATCATTAAAACAACGTATGCACAGATGGATTTTTCCTTGTTAAATTTCCGGAGAGATACGGCTGTTGATGAAAAGGCCGTATCGTGCAATACGGTAAAATCACGTCCAGGCAGCGTTATACTGCCGCAAAAAGAAATTTCACAAAGTGCCCTCGAAGAGTATTTCCAAAACATCAAAGATAAAATTTTCAGAATCAAAGGATTCCTTAAAATCGGCGACGAAGACTATTACATTTCGGACAACAATGGTCAACTTCAAATCGAAAAATCAGAACAACCGGTCGAGCAATATGGTTTGTCCGTATTGGTTCCACAAGACCAAATACCAATCATATCAAAATATTGGACAAAATGAACGGAGGAGAAATGCAAATTTTTAATAAATTGGAGATTAACAATCCGGAAGAACTTTTATATGGCATAAGCACTCATCCGGTAAAGTGCGGAAACGGATTAACCATTGGCGCTGGCCAGGTTTATCCTGAAATCAATTTTACATTACCGACTATGTCCATCGCACAAGAAACAATGGAGGAAGTACGGCAGCATTACGCCGAAATCATTCGTGATATTACTACCCGCGCAAAAAAGCTTAATTCCCTGGGATTTGTAGTGGAATTTGAGCAATTGCCTCCGCTTTCCGAAAATGCCGAGTGGGGTGCAGAGATTACGCAATTATTAAAATCCGAATTAAATAAATTTTATGAAGATACAGGAATTCCCAATGCCCTGCGCGTAACGATAATTGATCTGCGTGATGCTGAGCGTCCCCCGATGCTTAGAACAGGAAAGATGAGCGAGAAAACATTACAGGCTTTTCGCAGTGCTGCTCAGGCCGGAGCCGATATTCTTTCTATTGAATCGGTTGGTGGAAAAGAGGTACATGACCAATGTTTGATGTACGGTGATATAAAGGGTATTATTGCCAGTCTGGGAATTTTAGCCTGTCGTGATATGGCTTGGTTGTGGGATGAAATTACCCAAATAGCACATGAATATCACTGCGTACCAGGCGGTGATACGGCCTGTGGTTTTTCAAATACGGCCATGCAGTTGGCAAGTCAGGGCATGCTGCCTAGCGTTTTAGCGGCCTTAGACCGTGCAGCCAGCGCTCCACGTAGTCTAATGGCTTATGAGCATGGCGCTGTGGGACCTTCCAAAGATTGTGCCTACGAAGGACCTATTATCAAAGCAATTACCGGGTATCCTATCAGTATGGAAGGAAAATCATCCTGTTGCGCTCATTTTAGTCCTTTGGGCAATATTGCCGCTGCTGCTGCCGATTTGTGGAGCAACGAGTCTGTACAAAATGTACGTTTGCTAAGCGGTAACGCACCTGAAGCATTTATGGAGCTATTGGAATACGATTGTCGTCTATTTAACACCGCGCTGGATACAGGGAACGGACTTACCTTGCGTAACATGCTGGTACATAGCGACATGCCGCACAGTGTGGAAGCGCTGATGTTAGTGCCTGAAACGGTCGTGGATATTGCGCAGGCCATTGTGAAAGAACAGAACGGTTACCAGCGCACCAAGGCAGCAGTGTTAGTGGGCATGCAGCACATAGAAAATGCTTTAAAAAATAATCAATTATCTATTTCAGAATTGGAAATAAGCTGGTTGGAAAAATTACAAAATGAGCTATTGACCTTGCCGGAAAACGAAGACGAGGCGCTGGATTATCTTAAAATGATGTACGGCGAGCTATTCCTGCCAGAGGCGTATGGTTTGTAAATGAATCCGATTTTTCAATTTGAACCAACCGTAGATGAA
>JALWEA010000453.1:5425-8476 GCA_027039465.1 Calditrichia bacterium
GGCCATGGGCTATAAAAACGGTGCCATTCCCAATGGCTATCGGGAGATTTTAGACCGCTTGTTTGCCGAAGCAAAAGAGATTGTTGCACCCAAGTGTGGTTTTATTGTTCTGCCCAAAGGTAGCGCTGTCGTTGAAACGGGTAAGATCATTTTAAATGGTAAGACCTTTAATACCGGTAAAATCGTTTCCGGTCAGTTGAAAAAGATGGAACAGGTTGCTTTGTACGCCGGAACCATTGGTCCTGAATTTGACCGTTGGTCGCGACAAACTTTTGATGAGGTCGATCCTCTTGCCGGTTACATGATTGATCTCATCGGATCGGCAATGGCCGAAAGTCTAGCCGATTGGCTTGAAGAAAAGCTTGCGGAATATGCACGAAAGGAGGGGCATTTTTGCAGTAAACGATACAGTCCGGGCAATTGTGGTTGGGATGTTGCCGAGCAGCGAAAATTGTTTGAATTTTTCCCGAAATCGTTTTGTGGGATTCATTTGACGGAAAGCGCATTAATGGAACCGCACAAATCGGTTAGCGGCATTATCGGAATCGGTGCTAAAGTCATTCGCAAAGACTATCCCTGCGTCGGATGCAAAATAGTAACCTGCTATCGGAACCCCAATTACAATCCAAGCCTTGGTCATAAACGCTTCTAAAATCATCGCGCAGTATTATTGAGTTTGTAATCAATATCCATCAGTAGTATTAATAAAAAATAGATAATTTGAATTTGGAAGACGGGGCTGAAATATTTGAAAATTGAATAATTAATAATGAATGTAAAAGTAAGTCAAAATAAAATAAGCAGGTTTGGGAAGATAGGGAATACCCCTATCTTTTCCCTGATACCTACGAAAGTGTGCTGATGTATTTGGCCAACTTAGCCTTACGGTTGGCTGCTTTGTTGCGATGAATAATTCTTTTCGAAGCCAACTTGTCCAACAAAGAAGTGGTCTTTTTGAAATTTTCAATGGCTTCTTCTTTATTCTCTGCGCCTAAAACCGATTTAATGGCTAATTTCATCTGACGTTTGTAATGACGATTACGTTTGTAGGCTTTGGCTTCCAAACGAATTCTTTTTTTAGCTGACTTATGATGAGCCATAGTAAATGCTTCTCCCGTTTCTGTTTAAATTTGAAAGTCACAGAATTTAAGGGAAATTTGTTGCATTGTCAAATGCAAGCTTAAATTTTTTTGAGAATTTATTTTTCAGCCCATTCAAAAAAAGGCGGGAAAATTTTTAAATCTCCCGCCCGATGATGTGAGCCGCCTAAATTGCCAGAAATAATCCGGCCGTAATCGAATTGTACTTGCCGATATTATAATCCACATTAAGATTAACAAGCACAAAGCGAATATTTAACCCTACCGAAATGCGCGATTTGTTTTCGCCTGGAATTTCAAAACTGATGTGATCATTTACTAAGCCGCCCGGCGTTTGAATGGAATAATCGTAATTCACTTCCATTTTTGAGTCTTCCAAAAAATACCCGGCATAAGGGGTGATATTCAATGCGCGGAATCCCAACTGCTTGCTGATATTAATTCCCATTCCGTGTGCATTGGTGGTCAAAAGGTCGCCCACTTCCAATTTTTGATTAAAATAGCTCAAGGCAACATTAAACGGTAAATCGATAGGTAGCCAAACCATGGGATTATGTTGGATCCCGTATCCAAAATATTTGAACGTACCCATACCCGCCTGCAATTCCTTTGGCGGCAAGTAACGAATGGTCGCCTGCGTTCCGAATAAGGTACCGATCGTTAATTGCGGACTCATTAAAGGCAGCCAATTGGCATTGGCTAAATCCCGAAAGCCGCCGACATTCAAATCGATATTTTGTTCGGGAACCGTGTAATTCTGTCCGTTTACATCAAAGGTTTTACCTGGAAATTTGACCGTAATATGTTCATCGGGGCTGCCAATGATGGTCGGCCCTGAAATGGACACATCAAAATATTGGGCCGTAAGCTTATCTACCAGCGCATCTTGTTCTTGCTGGGAATAGCCCTGATTGCTGACCATGGCTCGGGCCTGTGTCTCATCAAAACGAAAGGTTCCCGAAACGGAAAATGACTTTGCATCCGTTGGAAACCGAGCACCCATGCCCACAATACCCAATTCGATATTAAAGCCCTTAATCTTGGGTTCGGGAGCGCGATGGAACCAGGCGCCGTTCAAATCGGTTCCAAAGGCAGAAGAAATAGGGTTCAGATATTGGGATGCGGCATCCTGTGAAAGTGCTTTTAAAGTTTCCTTCAATGTCGCATCTTCCTGAGCAAAAGTGAATTTGGAAAGAAACATGGAAACAATAACGATCAGCATTACGATTAAAGACTTCATAAGACCTCCTTATAATAAACTGAAAACTTGAAAAATTATAACGAATAAATTTGTTAGAATCTATGCGTAAGATCAAAATAAAAAAATAAAACCAAAATAAAAACAATGAATGTGAAAAGGATAAAAAGAAAACTTGCAACGGCCGAAAGTCTTCTTTATATTCGCAACCGCTCGAGAAAAAGGTAAAAAATTTTTGTTTTTTGAAAAAAGAGTATTGACATTTTTAAAAAATTCTTTAAATTAGAAGACTGCAATTTTTACTTGCTGCTGGCGTAGCTCAATTGGTAGAGCAGCTGATTTGTAATCAGCGGGTTGGGGGTTCAAGTCCTCTCGCCAGCTCAGGCAAAAGTGTTAACAGCCAAATGGTTATGTTGGCACCGCGTCCTAAAAGGGGATAAGCGGGAGTAACTCAGTTGGCTAGAGTCACAGCCTTCCAAGCTGTTGGTCGCGGGTTCGAGTCCCGTCTCCCGCTCTAGTTTTCCCCTTTTAATATAATGGTGGCTCACGTAGCTCAGTCGGTAGAGCACATCCTTGGTAAGGATGAGGTCACCGGTTCAAGCCCGGTCGTGAGCTCTACTTTTTGAAACGCAGAATTTAAAGATAAAATATCTTTTCGGAGGATTTTTAAATGGCAAAAGCAAAATACGAACGCAAGAAACCGCATGTTAATGTAGGTACGATTGGTCACGTGGATCATGGTAAGACCACATT
>JALWEA010000454.1 GCA_027039465.1 Calditrichia bacterium
TTGACATTGATTATTTTAAAGAATACAATGATTTGCACGGTCATGTGGAAGGTGACAATGTCCTGAAAGCCATTAGTCGTTTGCTGGAATTGAATACGCGTCAAACCGACGTGGTTGCCCGCTACGGCGGAGAAGAATTCGTGATCATTTTACCAGGCATTACCAAAGAAAAAGCCTTACCTTTGGCCGAGAAACTGCGCAGCCTGGTTAAAGTGTATCCGTTCCCGGATAAAGTGCATCGCGTGCCTTGTCGCCTGACCATTAGCATCGGTATTGCCGGAAGCCCCGAAGACAGCACCGATCATGTGGAATTGGTACGCATGGCCGATGCCGCCCTTTACGAAGCCAAACAAACGGGACGGGATCGCGTGTGTATTTATAAAGGTGATGAACACATAGGATGACAAAAATGGTTACCGAAATTTGGCGATGATATCAAAGGTATCATTGGGATGCCGGGAACCATGGCTGGCGCCATGAATTAATTAGGAATTAGGAACTGGGAACTGTTGCGGCTCCCGGTTCCCGAGTAGCCCGCCTGAGGCGGACGTATCGAGGGACGGACGCGCCGCAACATGTCAATAGTAGCAAAACGCAGTGGAGCGTGGCAATCCTTAACACTATTAAGACCCTTCACCAACATTAGGCCGGTGCTGCTCTGGAAAGGATCGCCGCGTCACTCGCTGCGCTCGATCCTACTACTATTGACATATTAAGCTCGCAATTGCAGTATTTAAACCCATCCCCTCCCCTTCCCTACGGCGCGTAGGGAAGGGTGCCCAATTAGCTGTGGCATTTGATTAATTGTCGAATTGAAGTCATTGTTCGCCCACCGGCACGCAAAATTGTGGCAGAATACCAAGTAACTGCGACGGAACGAAGAATCCTTTGCATCTATTGCTGCTTTGGAAGGAATTGCTTCACTTTCCCGCTCGCAGGCTCGCGGGATCGTTCGCAATGACAGGACTGGGAATCACATCAATTAACGGGAGCACACCACCGCCTGCACAAACAATGATTCCCGAATAACGAATAACGTTTATACGAATAACGACTAAACGCTTAACCCTTCATCTCTTAACTATTCAACCATTTAACCAATCAACTATTCAACCCTTACACAATTAACCCTATTTCCTCTTCTTACCCCGCCCGAGTTTGAACTGCGGAATAAAACTCCCGAATCCCTGATTGCAATTGCGGCACATATCGATGCTCTTGCGATCGGTGTTAAGTTGCGTACGAAACTTTTGGAAGGATTCACCGAACCAAATTTCATCCAAATCGCGCGCTTTTAAAATATTGCCCATTTCGTAATCGCCGTTTTTGTCAAAGCAGCACGGTACCAATCCGCCGTCCCAATTGATCAGGGTCGAAAGCCAGGGACGCGGACACGATTTCTTTTCCGCATTTTTGACGATCAACTTTTGCCCGTCAAAATAATAGCGGCGATATTTTTCATTCTGCGGTAACCATTCCCGCGCTTCTTCCACCGAGTGAACTTCAATGGTTTTAATCAGCAAACGATCCACGCCCAATTCTTTGGTTAATTTTCTCACCTGCGGAATCTCATGTTCGTTGTGCTTCATCACCAAAAATTGCAAAGCTATCAACGGTGTCTTCGACTTCATTTCCTTCCTGATTTCCATGAAGCGTTTCGTGCCCTGCAAAACCTTTTCCAGCTTGCCGTTGACCCGATAGCGTTCGTAGGTTTCCTGTGTTATGCCGTCGAGCGAAACAATCATGCTGTCCAAACCGGATTCAATGGTTGCCCGTATGGAGTCGTCATCAAAATAGTGACCGTTGGTGCTGGTGGTGCAATAAATGTTTTTTTGTTTGGCCATGCGCACCATCTGCAAAAAATCCGGATTCAGATAGGGTTCACCCTGATGGTACAAAAGAAGGAAGAAAATGTCGTCACCCATGATGTCCAAAATGCGCTGAAAGGTGTCAAGGCTCATGCGTCCCTGACTGCGGCGCAATTGCCCTGATCCGGTAATGCACAAAGGGCAATGTAAATTACACAGGTTGGTCGGTTCAATGGTTAAAATGGCCGGTCGCCCCCAAAGAATGGTTTTGCCGGTTAAGGCCGAAAGGAAAAAAGAACTGCCGGTCAGCACTAAATTTTTAATCCGTCGGGCCGTTAAACTTTTTATTAAATTTGGAATGACCAGTTCATTGGAAATTATCTGCATGGACGAACATCCGTTTTCATTTTAAAATGGCAAAGTTACGCCAAAACGGATTTATTTGCAATTGGAAACCCACACGCCTCTTCAGGCGTCCATCCATTTAATTAATTACGGCACCCGGAATTTTCGCCTCGCTTCAATAGTAAAGCCGTTTGCGGATTCTTCATCCGAACCTTGATTAACTCTCTCCCACCGGAAATTTTTTCTTAATTTCCTCAATCAATTGCAAAAATTCCTTTTCAATCCGGTCGATGTCTTCCCGGGTGTACACTTTGGAATACAGGGCATCGGGATGAATGAAATACAAATCAACCGGATAGTCCGGCTGCTCGGGCAAAAGACGGCTCAACAAAAGAGCGTAGCCCTTCATTTGCTCTTCGTATTTTCGCCCTTCCGCTTCAATGCGCCCCTTGCCAATGCGGTTGGTTTTGTAATCCACAACGCGCCATTGCCCGTTTTCGTCCCGAATAATGCGATCCAACGTACCGGTAAAATAATCGTCACCCAAACGCATGGTAATGGAA
>JALWEA010000455.1 GCA_027039465.1 Calditrichia bacterium
GATTAAACTTATCCACAACACCGATGCCTTTTAAATGGAAGATTCGATTGTACGGATCGAGAATTTCATCCGGAGCTCGAAACATGTAAGCGCGATCCGTAAACAAATCCGGTAATTCGGAAAGCGAGGGTCTGTAATAGGCAGGAAATCGGGCCTTACCCTTTTCTTTTCGGTAATATTTGATTTCCTCGGGATCCGGCTGGCGTGGCGCAGGCATGGTATTGATACCGGAAGGCATCCAGTACTGAAAAGCGAAGTTGTACACATCGATGCCCTTGGGTGTTTTGGCGTAGAGTTTACGGTTAGCGGCATCGTAACTTAAAGCCAGAATTCTGTTGCTGCGCAGTCCGGAACTGGTTGTGAACGGGAAATCCCAGTAATCGTCGTAAAGATGGTAGCGTAAAATACCGCCGAGACGCGTTCCGAAATAAACATAATCGTCTCCGACTTCCACGGCCGTAATATCTGTCGCCGGTGCATAAGTAATCCAGTCGTCAATGTTGTAATGGGTAAAACGATCAAAATAAATTTTTTGAATAACTTGCGCTTTAGGCATTGAAACGGCCAGCAGTAAAAGGAAAATAAGGATAAATTTTTGCATGATCTCACCGAAATTTAGCTGCGATTTGATTGATTTTTCGTTTATTGGCTTTATCGTATTTTATGGTCAAATACACATATTGATCGTCGGATTTTTTATCCAGAATGATGGCAATCGGGTACAGCAAATGTTCACCGGCGCCGGATTGGTAATTAAGCTTAATTTGGCGAATTTCATATTGCGCCTCGGCCAATTCCAGAATTTTTCGTTTGATGTGATTGAGTCCGATGTGACGAGCTGCGGAAATGAACAGCGCTTCCGGATACAATATTTTTAGCTGATCGATCAAATGATGATTGCGCAGACGATCGACCTTATTAAACACCAACAGCCGACGCTTGGAATCAATCTTTAATTCTTTTAAGATTTCATCAACGACCCGCAATTGGTCTTCGTAGTTGGGATGGGTAATATCCACCACATGAATCAGTAAATCCGCCTCAATGGCTTCGGAAAGCGTTGTTTGAAAACTGGCGATCAGATGATGCGGCAATTTGCGAATAAAACCGACCGTATCGCTTAGCAAAACCGTGGTGGCCGGAGAGAGTTCCATACGCCGCACGGTTGTATCCAGTGTGGCAAACAGTTTATCCTCAATACTCACTTCGGCATCGGTTAAGGCGTTCATCAAGGTCGATTTACCGGCATTGGTGTAACCGATCAAAGCTGCGCGATAGAGGCCGTTGCGTTGTTGCCGTTGAATTTCACTTTGATGGGTAATCCGTTCCAATTTGTTCTTTAAATTGGCGATGCGCCGACGAACCAAACGTCGGTCGGTTTCCAACTGCGTTTCGCCCGGGCCTTTGGTGCCGATGCCCCCTACCTGTCGGGAAAGATGCTGCCATTGGCGCGTGAGTCTTGGCAAAATGTAATTCAGTTGGGCTAATTCCACTTGCACTTTGGCGCGATTGGTGTGCGCATGAAGAGCGAAAATATCCAAAATCAGTCCCGTGCGATCAATGACTTTAATGCCGGTAAGTTTTTCAATATTGCGCACTTGAGCCGGAGAAAGTTCATCGTCAAAGATGATCAAATCGATATGTTGATTAATGATGTAATCATTGATTTCGTCGATTTTCCCTTTACCCACAAAATAAGCCGGATCCGGTGCGGGACGTTCCTGAATGAATGTTTCGACAACATTGGCACCGCTGGTTTGGGCCAGAGCCCGCAATTCGGCCAAATGATCTTCCACTTCCCAACGGGACTGGCCGCGCTGAATCATGCCGACCAGAATACAGCGTTCGAGTAATTCGGAATTTTGTTCTATGGTTACCCTTTCCTTCATTTTAATATGGATATGATTATTTTAATTAAAATATCCAAAAAAGCAAGAGAATTCTATTTCTCTCGTTGATTTAATTATTTTGGGGAATAAAAGTTTCCGCCAATTTGAAAATTCGCAAGAGGAAACGTTATCCGTTATTCGTATATTCGTTAATCGTGGAATGGTTGATTGGTTAAATGGGTGAACGGGTTAAGAGTGTAAGGGTAGAAGGGGGACGTTATACGTGGAATGGTTGAATAGGTGAATGGTTAAATGGGAGAATCGTTATTCGTATAGCGCTGTCATTGCGAACGATCCTGCGAGCCTGCGAGCGGGAGAGTGAAACAATCCTTTTCAAAGCGGCAACGACCCATTTTGGGTGGAGGACTTTAATAGTTTTACGAATTGCCACGCCCTACTGCGTTTCGCAATTATTGACATATTAGGCTCGCAATTGCAATATTTAAACCCATCTCCGCCCCTTCCCTACGAATCGTAGGGAAGGGTGCCCAATTAGCCGCGGGCATTTGGCGAATTGTTGAATTGAAGTGATTATTCGCCCATTGGCACGCAAAATTGTGGCCTAATGCCGAGTAACTGTGACGGAACGAAGAATCCTTCGCATCTGTTGCTGCTTTGGAAGGGATCGCCACTTCTCTCGCTGCGTTCGCACCTACAAGTCCGTCATAATCACTCGGAAACCGGACGCGATCTTTGAAATCTGTGAGCAAGTAGCTTCAATACTTCAACAATTATATGAAAGGATAAAATCAAAGAGGCACCCCTCCATGCGCTTCCTTTGTGTGTATAAAGCTCAGATGCGCTTCGCAGGGAGGGGCGGGGGT
>JALWEA010000456.1 GCA_027039465.1 Calditrichia bacterium
GATTGCTATCAGTCAGATGGCAGCCGGTTTTCGGACTGATAGCTATCAGTCCGAAAATTTTAAGTATCGGATTTTATCTAATACACCGGGAGCACCGAACAATCTCCCATCCCATGCAACGTTCACGCGCCCAAACGGATTTCATGATAAGCGATAAATTTCTTCACTTCCCCGAACAAAAAGGGCAAAATCCGTTTAATCTCACTTTGTATTTCCTTGAACGTCTTCTCAAAAAACTCTCGATCGTGCCCGATAGGATCCGCTATGGAAGGATTCGCCAACTTGGTATGACGATGCCATTCCTTTAACAAAACGATTTTTTCCTTGTGTTCGGGATAATGTTCACGTAAAAACTCATAATGATTTACGGCCATGGCAATGAGCAAATCGCTTTGTTCAACAATACTCATGTTAATCGGTTTGGCCTGATGCGTGTGCAAATCAATCCCGAATGCGCCTGCTACTTCGATTGTCAACGGGTGCGCAGGACCCGAAACATGCGATAAAGTTCCCGCAGAATCGATAATCATTAAATCCTTGAAGCGCGTTTTGCTCACGGTTTCCGTTAAAATTCCCTTGGCCATTGCCGAACGACAAATATTACCGGAGCAAACGAATGTTACCTGAAAACGATCTTTACGTTTTTTAAACTTCACATCCGGCAACTTTTTTTTCAGCTCTTTTACGGGAACCGCACCCTCACGGACAATCAAATAGGGATCTTTGGTCAGATCGATGATGGTCGATCCCTTAATATTACGAACCGGGCCGGCATCCAAAATCAAATCCAAACGATCGCCAAACTGAGCAATAACATCCTGAACCGTTCGGGCGTTGGGGTGTCCCGTCAAATTGGCGCTGGTAGCGGTGATCGGGCTACCCAGCTGCAAACTTAACTGTTTGCACACCGGGAATTCCGCCACCCGAAAACCCACCTTGGGCGGCGCATTTTCATCGAATTTGGAAGAAAGATACGGCAAGTTTTGTGTAAATCGGCTTTCTGCCAAAATGGTAAATTTACCAGGTAAAATTTTTAATAAATGCTCATATTGCTTTGGCGTGAGTTTGGCAAACAAACTGCGCAATTGTTCCAGCGAAGCCACTAATAAGGAAACGGCCTGATACGGTCCCCGCTGTTTAATTACAAAAAGACGATCAAGCGCCCGCTTGTTAAAAGCATCGACCCCGAGACCGTACAACGTATTGGTCGGATAAACAATAATGCCGCCGCTCTTTAGCACTTCAACGGCCCGTTTCACAATTCTTCTGTCCGGCTTTTGCGGATCGATTTTGTAATATTCCATAACTGCTCACCTAATTACCCGATATTTCCTTCTTAGGCGGCTGCGTCTTCCAACGTTTGTGTACCCAAAACCATTGTTCGGGATAGCGCCAAACCCATTTCTCAAACTCCGTCGTAAAAATCTGTGTGATGACCTTAATTTTATCATCCAACGTGCCGGTTAGCTCCGGAATTTTAATTTCCTGTAAATAAACGTCAAATTGGGCATAATCTTTTCGTAGTGCGATCAGCAACACAATTTTGGCACCCGTACGCAAATGTAAAACCGCCGTTCCTACGGCCGTCGACGATGGTAATCCTAAAAAATTAACAAAAATCCCTTTGCGACGCGCATCCTGATCAAAAGCAATGGCCACAATTTCCTTGTTGCGTAAAGCCTTTTCCGCTTCTTTCATGGCCTCATTGGTGTAAACAATGCGCATACCGTGGCGTTGTCGCATTTGAGTAATAAAAGCATCTACTTTTAAATTACTTTGTTTTTTGGCAATTGCTGTGATGGGAGGTAAATCCAACAAAGGCATTCCCTGCCCAAGCCATTCAAAATTACCGAAATGGCCGGAAAGAAAAATAATACCGCTTTCCCTGCGGCGAATCATTTCCAACACTTCCGGATTTTTAATATTTAATAACTGATGCACCGTTTGTCGATTCAAATGCGGACTTTGCAAAAACTCCATCCACAAAAAAACAAAATTTTTGTAGATTTCATGAATTAATTCTTTTTCGGGTTTCGGCAAATTGTCGCCGTAAACTTTGCGTAAATTACTGCGAATCACATTCCGGCGATATCGAATAATTTTTTCCGTTACAAACGTCATTATAAGAGCAAGCCGTTTTCCTCCTTTTAATGAAATACGGCTAAAAACGAAAAAAAGTAACCGAACGAAAAAATATTCAACATTTTTCATGGTGGCAAAGTTAGGGAATTTCGCCATTGGAGGCAAAGTTGATTTTAAAAGATGTGTTTACTCTAAAAAGCCCTAAAGGGCCAAAATATAGAGTTTCTGAAGATTTATCCCCAACATAAATATTGGGGCTAACATATTGCTTTTTATTTTGTTAGCCCCATCCTTCTGTTTACATCCCGATTTATCGGGGAGGATGGGGACTAAATAATCATTTTACACCAAGAGGGGCCTTAGCCCCTTTTTAGAGTAGACTTAAAGATATTTTTTCGACAAATCAATTTTGGAACAGGAAATAAGGGTCGCCCTTGGTTTAATTACCTGCCAAACTATTTAACCTTTAACAGATGCCGGTCAAATTTTCTAATTCCGGTTTTAAAAGAAGGCTCTTCCGGTTTTTGAGTACATGACTTGAAAAAAATAAAAGGACATGGTAGCTTAAAATATATTTTTAGTAGAATAAAAAAAGGAAGCGACCATGTCCAAGAGTTTAAT
>JALWEA010000457.1 GCA_027039465.1 Calditrichia bacterium
GCCTTGCCAAATGCAAATAATCTTTTTGAGCGTGGTTGCCGGTGTATTGCGCAAATTCCATCATCTTCAGGTACGTTTTACCCAAATACAAATGAACGTCGCCCTGATTGGTGGTGTCCAGCTCCAGAGTATTTTGGAATTGCTCCTCGGCCTTGAGGTAATTTTTTAAATCTTCGAAATACATTTTGCCTAATTGGAAGGACAAAGCGGCTTTGGATTGCCGGTTGGCGTTCAGGAAATCACCGAACAGCTCCGCCAAATGGTTAATGGCCACATCCTGTTCGACTAGGAGAAAGTTCTTCAGAAACTGTTGATGTCTCTGTGCTTCTGTCAGATATTTGGAAGCATTAAATTCATGGATCAATTTGTTAAAATAATATTCCGCTTCTTTGGGCTCACCCATTTTTTCATGAGCCAGGGCCACAAAATAAAGCATATCGTCTTTCTCCGGAATACGATCCTGCCGCAATAGAAAGGGTTGCGCTACACTGATGATTTCCGCCCATTGCCCCTTTTGCGCTAAAATAGCAATTAAGCGTCCCGTCAGTTGTGCTTTTTCTTTAAAATCGGTTACCTTGGTCAAGCGTTGGTAAATGGATGAAGAAGCCTGTTGAAAGTAATGATGATCCTGTAGCCAATTTAAATAAATCGTGTAAACTTGCCGAAAAATTTCCTGATTCTGATGTTTGTAACCTTCAACCGCTTTACTCAGAATCGCAATGGCTTCCGAAATAAAATTTTGCTTTTCATAGCACAAGGCTCGTTTTAAACTCAGAATAAGCGAAAGCGAATCATTGGAGGCGGCGACCTTTTTGTATCTGGCTTCGGCTAACTTGAATTGACCCGATAAGAAATAGATATCACCCAACAAATAACGAATTTGATTTCTGATATTCGCATTAGCCTGTACTTTAAGTTGAGCTTCCAATAGCTTAATGGCGGCAGTATAATTGGATTCCTGAATATCCAATTTTCCGAGATGAATGGCACTTAATCCGGCATATTCGCTTTTGGGTGCCAAAGTAACCGCCTGATTGAATTCCTGTCTGGCTTTTTCTACGAAGCCTAACTGCTCGTTAATTTCCCCCTCAATTAAATGCGCTTCGGCCAAAATAGTGTTTTGATCGCTTTGAATTTGAAAGGCTTTGTCCAATAACTTTCGTGCGGCATCCAATCGCCCGATCAGGAATAACACTTTGGCTTTTTTCACCAAAGCCGGTAAATATTCGGAAGAAGACGGATAGCGTTCGATAATCACCGAAAATAGTTGATTGGCCTTATCGGTATCATGGAGACGATCCAGATAAATAACAGCCGCTTTAAAGACCGCCAGCGAAGCGCGCGTGTCCGTGGGATACAAAACCCGCAACGATTCGTACGCTCTGGCCGCTTCTTTGTAATCGCCTGTTTTTTCGGCGCAATCCCCTACCATATACCAGGCTTCGGCCGCAAAAGGGCTTTTGGGATATTCAAGTGCCAGCGATTGGAATTCGGCGCGCGCTTTGGCGTATTCCTTAATTTTGTATAACGCCATACCCGCGTAATACTTGGCATCATCCACTTTGTCGCTGTTGGGATAATTATTGTAAAATTTAATGAATTGCTGGGCCGCCAAATCATAAAATTCTTGCTTGTATAATTTAAGCGGGTAGGAAAAATCTTCGCTTTCTCTGTCCTGCGCCTGAACAAAGGTTGCAACGATTAAAATCAGAAAGATAAATCGAAATATTTTACTCATAGAACGCACATTCGTTAGTTTAACTATTAATTTTCAACGGGAGAAAGATTCGCAAATTTCTTGATCAATTTTTTGGTAATATTTCCATTGGCAAAATGAACGGTTATTTTCATCTTTTCGCCATGCCCTTCCAAACCGATCACCTGTCCGATACCGAAGGTTTCATGATAAACCGGCTGCCCGATCTTAAATTCGCTGTCGCCGTTTGACTGGTCGTGTTCGTTTTGGAAATAGTTTTCGATTTTCTCACGTCGCGCTGTTTTACGGGTGCGCTTTCGTGTCGTCCTTGAACGTCCGGTACCGTAACGATATTCCAAAAGTTCCTGCGGAATCTCGTCCAAAAATACCGACGGTACATTATCCATATATGAATTATATTTGCGCCGCCTGGTCGCATAAGTTAAATACAAATTTTCCATGGCACGGGTCATTCCCACATAAAACAAGCGCCGTTCTTCCTCTAACTCATTTAAGTCCGCAGAAGTTCGCTGTAAGGGAATTAAGCCCATTTCCAGGCCGGTAATGCAAACTACCGGAAATTCCAAACCTTTGGCGGCGTGCAAGGTCATCAACGTTACGGCATTGGAATTGGAATTCCAGGTGTCCACATCAGTCAGCAAACTCACTTCTTCCAGGAAGGCTTCCAGGCTGGCATCGCGGCCTTCGCGTTCACGCTCCTGCGTAAACTGATCCACGGAATTAAACAGTTCTTCGATATTTCCGATGCGGTTTTCACTTTCGTATTGGTCGTATTCGGTTTTGAAATGGTTGATAATGCCTGTTTCCGAGGCCAGCGTGGATACCAGTTCCACCGGACTTAACTCGTCTTTAAGCACCATGAATTTGTTGATCAATTCATAAAATTGCAGCACCCGATTGCCCATGGCCTGCGAAATGTTGGCCACTTTATCAACCTGCCCCAGCGCTTCAAACAGGGTAATGCCTTCCATATCGGCAAATCGTT
>JALWEA010000458.1 GCA_027039465.1 Calditrichia bacterium
TTTTTACTCTTCAACTCTTAACCCTTAACGAATAACGAATAACGTATTCACCCATTAAACCATTTAACCATTAAACCAATAAAAACTCAGGGAGAAAAATCATGGCGAAATTGGAAGTCTTTGAAAATAAATATCCGGATCGTGATTATTTTATTACGCATGTTAATGAAGAATTTACTTCGGTTTGTCCGAAAACCGGTTTGCCCGATTTCGGTACGATTACGATCAATTACATTCCCGATAAATTGTGCTTGGAATTAAAGGCGCTTAAATATTATTTTTTGGATTTTCGTAACAAAGGCATTTTCTACGAATCGGTTATCAACCAAATTCTTGATGATTTGGTAGCAGCCTGCCAACCGAGGTATATGGAAGTGCGGGGCGACTTTACCGTGCGCGGGGGCATGCACTCCACGGTTGTCGCCGTATATGATCCGCAAAACAGAAAACGCTTTAGGTAGGGGGCACCATGGCAAAAGAAAAAGCGGTGGTTTTGGTTTCCGGCGGTCTGGACAGTTGCGTAACGGCGGCTATTGCAGCACAAGATTATGAATTGGCTTTTTTACATTTGAATTACGGTCAGCGTACCGAACGCCGCGAATTGCAGGCCTTTCATGATATTGCCGATCACTATGGCGTTAAGGAGCGCCTGGTCGTGGATGTGGCGCATTTGAAGAAAATCGGCGGTTCCAGCTTAACCGATGAAAGAATTGAAGTCAGCCAGGCGGATTTGGAAAGTAAGGAAATTCCCACCAGCTATGTGCCTTTCAGGAATGCCAATATTTTAGCCATAGCCACCAGTTGGGCCGAAGTGATTGGGGCAACACGTTTGTTTATCGGTGCGGTGGAAGAAGATTCGTCCGGTTATCCCGATTGTCGCGAAGAATTTTTTCAAGCCTTTAATCGGGTAATCGAATTGGGCACCAAACCGGACACACATATTAAAATCGTAACGCCAGTTATTCATTTGAAGAAATGGGAAATTGTGAAAAAAGGGTCTGAACTCGGCGCGCCTTTTGAAAAAACATGGTCTTGCTACCAAAATGAAGATGTGGCCTGCGGCGTGTGTGATAGTTGCGCGTTGCGTTTACGGGGATTCCAACTGGCAGGAATCGAAGATCCGATTCCTTACAAAGTAAGGCCGGATTATTCAAAGAGGCATTAGGCGGATCGGTTGAATTAGTAATAGCCCTTAAATAAAATCGAAAGATGATTTGATGCAGGGTTTGAAGTTACCGAGATTTCTTAGGAAAAATCATTCAAAAAGGTATTCAAACTCTTTCAGACTTTCCTGAATGGTTTGCGGCATTTCCTTGGCGAAAATATCCAATGCAATCAATGCATTAATATGTGCATCTTTGCCAACCAACGAGCGAACACGATTGGCTAAAGCTGCGTTAACTTCCTCTATTTCACGATAAATTTCCGCAAGCTTATTCATATCCCAGTCGGGTGTTTCCCCCTTGCGATATTTAATAAATTCACCTAACAGGTAAGTGCTGGCTGCGCGAAAAATGGTTTCCACTAAATTGGAAAACGGCAGATGAAAACGTACCATGGGCTTTAATTTGCCTAAGATGGGGCACCCGCTGGTAGCCATGATAATGCCCATCATGGAACTTAATCCGTGCTGCACCGAAGTCTGTGATGAATAGGTGCGGTACGAGTTTTCGACAATAACCGTTACACGTTCATAAGAAATAATATCTTTAAACTGATGCAAAATATATTCAAGATTTTTTGCCACAGGACAATAGGGTGTTTCTTCTTCGGTTAAAGGGCAATTTGGGCACTGATGATAAGTAAGCTTGGACATGCGCGTGGGCTTAAAATTGTTCTCCGGAATGTAGTGCAACGTCTGCGCGTCCAACGAAACGTCAAAATTTAGGGTGCGTCCGTCCGTAAATAAAAAACGATAAATGAATTTTAATTTAGGGCTTTTGTCGCCCATGTTTTTGCCCTCGGATTTTTCTGATGATTAATAAATGGTTAACCGGTCAAATAGTTAAACGGTTGAATGGTTGGGATGCTGCTATTGTGAAGTATCGATTTTTATCATGCAAAAGTTTCGCTACTTCGGGCATCCTTTATTTCAATTAGAACAAGCAATAAAATTTAAATTGATATTTCTTGTGAAACCAAATGACTAATCTAACCAATCAGCCGTTCAACTAATAAACCATTTAACAAACCAACTTTTTCTGCCATTCATATTCGGTTAAAACGGGTCGGGGATTAGGCATTTTCCGAAAGCAGAATGGAAGATAACCAACGTTTCATTGTCTCCACATCTTTTCCTTTGCGACGGGCGTAATCGACCAATTGATCCATGCCGATTTTTCCAACACCGAAGTATTGCGCCTTTGGATGGGCAAAGTAGTAGCCCGAAACCGAGGCAGCAGGTTGCATGGCCATGGATTCGGTAAGTTTAACGCCAATGGCTTTTTCGGCCTGCAACAAATCAAAAATAATTTCTTTTTCCGTGTGATCCGGACAGGCCGGATAGCCTGGCGCCGGACGAATGCCGCGATATTCTTCCGCAATAATTTGATCGTTGTTTAACTGCTCGTTCGGAGCATAACCCCAAAATTCCTTACGCACCCGAGCGTGCAACAGCTCGGCAAAAGCTTCGGCCAAACGGTCGGCCAGTGCTTTAAGTAAGATGATCTGATAATCATTATGCTCTTTTTCCAAACGCTTAATAATCGATTCTAACCCGATACCCGTGGTCACTATAAAAAATCCTAAGTAATCGGTTATTCCGCTCTCTTTGGGAGCAATGAAATCTGCTAATGCCAAATTGGGACGTTGGCCGTTACGTTGCATCTGCTGGCGCAATGTGTGCACCGATGTCAAAAGACTTTCGCCGGACGGATCATTAAAAATGTCGATATCATCGCCTACGCTATTGGCCGGCAAAATGGCAAAACGTGCCCTAGCTTCTAACCATCGTTCGCGAATAATGCGTTCCAAAAGCTCATTGGCGTCATCGAATAATTGTTGGACCTGTTTTCCGTAAGTGGGGTCTTTCAAAATTTCCGGAAACTTGCCCTTCATTTCCCATGCTGAAAAGAATGGCGACCAGTCGATGAAATGTTTTATCTCTTCCAACGGATAGTTTTTTAGGGTATGAAAACCGGGAACTTTGGGAATGGCAATGTCTTCCGGCTTAAAATCAAGCCTTAATTTATTGCGCCGCGCCTCTTCAATGGGAATTAATTGGCGTTTACCGGCGCCTGTTTCATAAGCGGAACGAATTTTTTCGTATTCCTTTTGAATTTTATCGATGTAAGCTTCTTTGGATTGTGGACTTAACAGATTGCTGACAACGGAAACGGCCTGCGATGCATCCGGTACGTAAACGCTTACGCCGTTTGCATAGTTGGGCATAATTCGCACGGCCGTGTGTTTGCGGGATGTGGTGGCTCCACCGATGAGCAAAGGTACGTTAAACTTGCGACGTTGCATCTCCTGAGCCACATGCACCATTTCATCCAAAGAAGGGGTGATTAAACCACTCAACCCGATGATATCTACTTTTTCTTTTTCAGCGGTCTCCAAAATGGTTTCGGCCGGAACCATAACGCCGAGATCAATAATTTGGTAGTTGTTGCAACCCAAAACGACACCCACAATATTTTTACCGATGTCGTGAACGTCGCCTTTAACCGTAGCCAAAAGGACTTTTCCGTTGGAACTGGGTTCGCTGCCTACTTTCAAAGCATCCAGGTACGGTGTTAAATGGGCCACCGCTTTTTTCATCACGCGCGCGCTTTTGACCACTTGCGGTAAAAACATTTTTCCGGAGCCGAACAGGTCGCCAACTACGCGCATGCCATCCATTAACGGCCCTTCGATAACCTTTAACGGATCGCCTAATTTCTGGTAGGCCTCTTCCGTATCCCGCTCAATGAATTCGACAATGCCCTTAACCAATGCGTATTTCAAGCGCTCTTCGACCGGTTTGCCGCGCCATTCCTGTTCCTTTTCTTTACTTAATTTTTTGGTGCCCACTTTTTGGGCATAGTTGATCAGGCGTTCCGTTGCATCCGGACGGCGATTAAATAATACATCTTCCACTAATTCCAGCAAATCTTTGGGAATATCTTCGTAAACGGTAATCTGTCCGGCATTCACGATTCCCATGTCCATTCCCGCCTGAATGGCATGGTAAAGAAAAGCGGAATGCATGGCCTCGCGAATTAAATTGTTGCCGCGAAACGAAAAGGAAAGGTTACTCACCCCGCCGCTGACCTTGGCATAGGGCAGGTGGCTTTTGATATATTTAACCGCCTCGATGTAATCCATAGCGTAAGTATTGTGCGCTTCAATGCCTGTACCGACGGCAAAAATATTCGGATCCAGGATAATATCTTCCGGCGGGAAATTCAGCTTTTCGGTCAGCAAACGGTAAGCGCGGGTACAAACTTCGATGCGTCGTTCAAGGGTATCGGCCTGACCTTTTTCATCAAAAGCCATGACCAAAACCGCAGCGCCGTAACGCAGAGCCTGCTTGGCGTGATCCAAAAAAATTTCTTCGCCTTCTTTTAAACTGATGGAATTAATGATGGATTTCCCTTGCAGACATTTTAACCCCGCTTCGATAACATCCCAGCGGGAAGAATCGATCATGATCGGCACCTTGGCAATATCGGGCTCGGCGCTGAGCAGATTCAAAAAATGGGTCATAGCCGCAGCGGAATCGATGAGGCCTTCATCCATGTTAATGTCTAAGATTTGTGCACCGTTTTCAACTTGCTTTCGTGCTATTTCGAGACCTTCTTCCCATTTTCCTTCGCGCACGATGCGCCCGAACTTACGGGAACCGGCCACGTTGCAGCGTTCACCGATATTAATAAAATTGCTGGTTGGCAAAATGGTTAACGGTTCCAGACCGCTGAATTGCGTGTAGCGCGGAACCTTAGGGATGCGACGGGGGGCGACGCCGTCGATAATTTCACCGAATCGCTTGATGTGGTCGGGCGTGGTACCGCAGCAGCCGCCCAACATGTTTAGCCAACCCGCTTCGGCATATTCCCGTAAAACGTTGCCCATTTGTTCGGGTGTTTCTTCATATTCGCCGAACTGATTGGGAAATCCCGCGTTAGGGTAAAGCGTGGTGTAAATGTTAGCCATACGACTCAATTCTTCAAGATGGGGGCGCATGCCTTCCGGCCCGGTTGAACAATTGAGTCCGACACTGAAAATGGGGTAGTTTTTAATGGAAATCCAAAAGGCTTCCAGAGTTTGCCCGGAAAGCGTACGGCCGCTTTGATCCGTCAAAGTAACGGAAATCATAATGGGCAGGCGAATGTTTAAATCATCAAAACACTGCAAAATACCAAATAATGCGGCTTTGGCATTTAGGGTATCGAAAATGGTTTCGATGAGAAGCAGGTCTGCGCCGCCTTCGATTAAACCTTTGGCTTGTTCGTAATAGGCCTGCGCAACCTGATCGAAAGTTACTTCACGATAGGCGGGATCTTCCACTTTGGGCGACATGGAAAGCGTGCGGTTGGTCGGCCCCATGGAACCGGCAACAAAACGCGGTTTTTGTGGCGTTCTTTGCGTGAAGGCATCGGCTGCCCGGCGTGCAATGCGTGCACCTTCTAAATTCAACTCATAAACCAATTCTTCCATGCCGTAATCTTTTTGAGAGATGGCATTGGCATTAAACGTGTTGGTCTCGATCAAATCCGCACCGGCAGCCAAATATTCGCTATGAATCTCTTCAATGACCTGTGGCCTGGTAATATTCAACAGATCGTTATTGCCACGCACATCCTGTGGCCAATCTTTGAAGCGTTGCCCGCGGAAATCTTCTTCACTCAGCCGATAACGCTGGATCATGGTGCCCATGGCACCGTCCATGAGAAGGATGCGTTCCGCTAATATCTCTCGCAAGACTTTTTCTTTATCTGTCATGTTAAATTCCGTCAATCAATGGTTTCTTCAAAGAAGAAATAGGTTTTTGTGATATTGTATTTTTATTTGCGAAAACTTAAGTTATTTCACGGATTATTGCAATAGCTGCCGGATCAAACAATTTTGGGGAAATGATATTTTCACGGTAGGATAAAATCGCGACTATTTGATTTGTATTCCCAAATCTTTAAATTAGCGTTAATTGATCCGGATTTTCCTTAATTAAAATCAGAAATTACCACTTGTGGCTCTTTCTTATTCAAAAAGACTCTGGGAATTTTTCGCTTATAATCATTGTTGGAAATTGCGATTTCTCAAGGCTAAAATTAAAAAACAATGGTAAAATACAATTAAAGAGGAGAAGCTATGGAAACCATTCAAAATTACTACCAAATGGCGGTCGACCTCATTTGGCGCATCGGGCCGCAGTTTTTGTGGGCAGCGGTAACGCTTTTGGTCGGCTTTTGGGCCATTAAGATTATTAATAAGTTTGCCAATAAAGCCATGACCAAGGGTAAGGTCGAAGTTTCCTTGCAAAAATTCATTGCCAGTTTGTTAAGCATCGGTTTGAAAATTTTACTTTTGATTAGTGTGGCCGGTATGCTGGGCATTGCCACAGCCTCGTTTGTGGCAGTGATTGGTGCCGCCGGTTTGGCTGTCGGTTTGGCATTGCAAGGCAGTTTGGCCAATTTTGCCGGCGGTGTGCTCATTCTTTTACTCAAGCCTTTTAAAGTGGGCGATGTTATTGAAGCTCAGGGACACACCGGCAAAGTGGAACAAATTCAAATCTTTAATACCGTATTAAAAACGCCGGACAATAAAACCATTATTTTACCTAATGCCGCGGTTTCCAACGGGAATATTACCAATTATTCCACCGAACCGAGACGTCGGGTGGACATGACGTTCGGCATCGGCTATGATGATGATTTGAAAAAGGCTAAGCAGATTTTGCAGGATATGGTGGAAAATGACGCGCGTATCTTGAAAGATCCCGCACCGGTTGTACTGGTTTCGGAATTAGCGGACAGCTCGGTGAATTTCGCCGTGCGCGCCTGGGTAAATGCCGGCGATTATTGGGATGTTTATTTTGATTTTCAAGAAAAGGTTAAATTAACTTTTGATGAGCAGGGCATCAGTATTCCCTATCCTCAGCAAGATGTCCATCTCTATCAAGTACAATAAAAACGTGAGGGAATACCATGCAAAAGATTTTTAACAAAGGTCGGAATTTAATACTGCTGGTGGTGCTGGGACTCTTTTTTTTCGGATGCAGCGAGCTGTTGCAAATTCTTCAGACGGCGTCGGTGCAAAAGCCAGCGGTTAAAGTGCAAAAGGTTAAACTAAAGGGACTCAATTTTGACAAAGCCGATTTGGACTTTGTGCTGGCCGTTGACAATCCCAATGCCGTGGCTATTCATTTGAACGGTTTTGATTATTCGTTGTTAATCAACAATAATGAATTTTTAAAAGGCGATCAAAAGAAAGAGACGAAAATCGAAGCCAGAGGAAGCTCAACATTGGATATTCCGGTCAGTCTGACTTTTAAGAAGCTTTACCGGACGTATCAATCGTTAAAGAATGCGGATAGTTTGCACTACACATTAAAAACCGGTTTGCTGTTCAATCTGCCGGTTTTGGGGAATGTGCGCATTCCCGTGCAAACTTCCGGTAAACTGCCAACGCTTAAAATGCCGCAGTTAAAAATTAAATCTCTTAAGCTGGAGAATTTAGGGTTTACCAGCGCCCAACTGCGTTTGCAAATTGCTCTGAAAAATCCGAATGCCTGGAGTGCCACGTTGAAAAACATGGATTACCGTTTTGTGGTAAACGGCAGCCAATGGATTCAGGGACAGTTAAACCAAATGCAAAAAATTGCCGGAAAGCAGGAAAGCGTATTGGATATTCCAATTAATCTGAATTTTCTGCAAATGGGGCGTACCGTTTACAATTTGCTGACGAATCAGGCGGCTTTAAATTACGAATTAAAGGGTAAGGCCGATCTGCAAAGTTCCATTAAGCTTTTGGGAAATTTCGAGCTGCCGATCGACAAGAAGGGGAAGATCGAATTGACCAAGTAGGTGTTGGTTGAATGGGGAATGGTTAACGTGGAGTCGTTATCCGTTATTCGTTAATCGGGAATCATTGTTTGTGCAACCGGTGATGTGCGCCTGCAAATTCAATTGACTGCCTTTGCCGTGTTTAGACCCCCTAAATCCCCCTCGCAGGGGGATAAAAAATCGTTTGTAAAATTGTGCTCAATACCCAATTTGCCAGTGGTTCAGTGTTTACTCTTTTCCCATACCGTAAGTTCAACTTTTCATCGGGCAAAATCATTCGTGCCATTTTGCGTCCCCCTTGTATATTAAAGTTATTAAGAAAAAAGATCTTTGCAAATAAAAAAAATAAAACCGAATTTATCCGACATGTAAGAAGGGGCTCCCCTTAGGCATAAAGCC
>JALWEA010000459.1 GCA_027039465.1 Calditrichia bacterium
TTGAATATCTCGAAAAAGCATCCATGCTTGAAATCTCTGAACTGATCAAAGAGATCGAAGACAAGTTCGGAGTAACCGCTGCGGCCCCCGTAGCTGTTGCAGCCGCTGCTGCTCCTGCAGCCGGCGCTGGTGAAGCTGCTGAAGAAAAAACCGAATTTGACGTAGTTCTGACTTCGCCCGGAGAAAAGAAAATCCAGGTGATTAAAGTCGTTCGCGCTATTACCGGTTTGGGATTGAAAGAAGCCAAGGAATTAGTGGACAGCGCACCGAAAGCCATTAAAGAAGGCGTTTCGAAAGCTGAAGCCGAAGATGTTAAAAAGCAGATCGAAGAAGTTGGCGGCGTAGTCGAGATTAAATAATTATAATGACGTTTCAAAGTGAGGTAGTACCTTTGAAAGGTAAGAAAAAAATTGAACGTCACTCTTTTGCGCGTATTCCGCAAGCTATAGATTATCCGAATCTGCTTGAAGTTCAGCTCAAATCCTTTCAGGATTTCCTTCAGGAGCATGTAAGCCCCGAGAAGCGAGAAAACAAAGGATTGCAGGCTGTCTTTAACAGTGTTTTCCCCATTAGCGATAGTGCGGGAAATTACGAATTGCAGTTTGTGGAATACTATTTGGACAAGCCGAAATACAGTGAACGCGAATGCCAGGAGCGGGGCGTAAGTTATGCCGTCCCGCTTAAGGCTAGAATGCGGCTTGCCATAAAAGACGTGACGGGTGAAACCGATAATTTCACAGAGTTCATTGAACAGGATGTGTACCTTGGAAACATGCCGTACATGACGGCCCGGGGTACATTCATTATCAATGGGGCGGAGCGTGTGATTGTTAGCCAGTTGCATCGCTCGCCTGGCGTATTTTTCTCCGACACGCTCCATCCGAACGGAACGCCTATTTATTCGGCCCGCATTATTCCCTTCAGGGGCTCGTGGGTTGAATTCACTACGGACGTAAACGACATCATGTACGTTTACATCGACCGGAAAAAGAAATTTCCGGTTACAATGCTTTTGCGCGCCATTGGCTTTAGTACGGTTGAAGATATCGTCAACGCCTTCGAAGAATCCGAAGAAGTTGAAATTCAATTGGAAAACATGCCCAATTTGGTTGGGCAAATGTTGGCTGCCGATGTGGTTGATTTCTCAACCGGTGAGGTGATTGCGGAGCAGGGCAAGAATATTACGCAGGAAATTTTGGATCGATTTTTGGAATTAGGCGTGCAGAAGGTTAAAATTGTTCGTCCTTCCGACGTAAATTCCCCGAATCTGGTTTTAAATACGTTGCGTAAAGATACGGCCAAGACGGAAGCCGAAGCCATTGAAGCGATTTATCGCCAATTGCGTTCCGGCGAACCGCCCGATATCGATACGGCCCGCGCATTGATCGAACGTATGTTCTTTAATGAAAAACGTTATGATTTGGGCGCCGTTGGCCGGTATCGTATTAATAAAAAATTGAATCTGGATATTCCGTACGATAAGACGGTTTTGACTAGGGAAGATATTATTGCCATTCTTAAATATTTGATTGGCATGCGCGAAGGACGCAATCCTTCCGATGATATCGATCATTTGGGAAATCGACGCGTACGCACTGTTGGCGAGCAATTGGCTTCGCAGTTTAATGTGGGTTTTGCCCGCATGGCACGTACCATCAAAGAGCGCATGAACATCGGAGATGCCGAAAAATTAACGCCGCAGGATTTGGTCAATGCACGTACTATTTCTTCGGTGATTAATACGTTTTTCGGTACTTCGCAGTTGTCTCAGTTTATGGATCAGACCAATCCGTTGGCAGAGCTAACGCACAAGCGTCGTCTTTCGGCATTGGGCCCGGGCGGTTTGACTAGAGAGCGTGCGGGTTTTGAAGTTCGTGACGTTCATTACACACACTACGGTCGTTTGTGTCCGATTGAGACACCGGAAGGCCCGAATATCGGTTTGATCTCATCGCTTTGTGTTCATGCGCGTATTAATGATTTCGGATTTATCGAAACGCCGTACCGCAAGGTGGTTAAAGGTCGCGTGACCAAGCAAATCGAATACCTTTCGGCTACGGAAGAAGATAGCTACACCATTGCTCAGGTAAATGCGCCCATCGACGATAAGGGTAATTTTCTGAACGATCGTGTTAAGGCGCGACAAAAAGGTGATTTCCCGGTTGTACCTCCGGAAAAAGTGGAATATATGGACGTGGCGACCAATCAGATCGTTTCGCCGGCCGCTTCGTTGATTCCGTTTTTGGAACATGATGATGCTAACCGTGCCTTGATGGGTTCCAACATGCAGCGTCAGGCGGTGCCGTTAATGGTACCCGAGGCGCCGATTGTCGGTACCGGTATGGAAGGTAAGGTAGCCAGGGATTCCGGTACGTTGGTTATTGCCGAAGAAGACGGTGTGGTTGAATATGTTGATGCCGAGCGCATTGTTATTAAAATGGATAAACCGCCTAAGCCGCAATCCGGCAAAGAACGCCTAATGGAGCTGAGCGATCGGAAAGAATATTCTTTGCTGAAATTCATCCGTACCAATCAGGATTCCTCGATTAACCAGCGTCCTCTGGTTGTGCAGGGACAAAAGGTGAAAAAAGGCGATATTTTGGCGGACGGTTGCGCAACGGATCAGGGCGAACTGGCGCTTGGTCGTAACGTGCTGGTTGCTTTTATGCCCTGGCACGGTTACAACTTTGAAGATG
>JALWEA010000460.1 GCA_027039465.1 Calditrichia bacterium
ACTCAAAAAATTTAACGTTGTGCAACCAAAAGCATCGATTATTCTTTTATTTGTTAGGGAAATGCTTCGCCCCTACAAGTCCGGCAGAATCACTCGGGAACCGGACGCTTTACCAGTTCCAAGTTCCCAGTTCCTGATTCCAATTCAACTCATGTCACCATCTTAATAATGATTCCGCCTCACGGTGACGAACCGGTTTGATGCCAAAAAGGAGCGCCTGAAACGACGCTCCCTTAACCCAACTCCCTTTTAATCCAAAGGAGGCAATTCCTTTAATGCTTCGGCCTCAATATCTTTAAAGTATTTTACGGTTGCCACCTTCAATTCCATGGTCGATTCGTCATCGCAAACGATCATGGCCTTACGATGCAATTGCAGCATGGAGACCGTCCACATGTGGTTTACACCTTCTTCCACAACCTTTTGCAAGGCATGCGCTTTGGAATATCCCGATACGAGAATAACCACTTCACGCGCATCCATAACCGTTCCCACACCAACGGTTAAAGCGGTTTTCGGCACTTGATTGATGTCGTTGTTGAAAAAGCGGGAATTTGCCACACGTGTATCATAAGTCAAGGTTTTGATACGTGTACGCGAGGTCAAAGAAGATCCCGGTTCGTTAAAGGCAATGTGACCGTCAGGCCCCATGCCGCCTAAAAACAGATCAATACCGCCGACTTTCTTAATTTTCTCTTCGTATTCGGCACATTCTTTTTCCAAATCTTCGGCATTGCCGTTAAGGATGTTCACATTTTCTTTTTTAATATCAATATGACTAAAGAAATGGTGCCACATGAAATAGTGGTAACTTTCGGGATGATCTTCAGGCAGCCCGACGTATTCGTCCATATTAAACGTTACCACGTTTTCGAACGAAACCTTACCTTGCTTGTACAATTGAACCAATTCCTGATAAGTACCGATTGGCGAAGAACCCGTTGGCAATCCCAGGACGTAAGGTTTTTCCGGCGTGGGTTTCGCCCGATTGATTTTCCCTGCGATGTAATAAGCGGCCCATTTACTGAGCGCCTGGTAGTTTTCATGAATAATGATACGCATTTTTATGCTCCTTTCTGAAAATGAAAAATTAGTGTTTTTTAAAGGATAATGCGGGCGTCCGCAATAAAACTTCCTTTACCTTTTTCGAGCACAATCATTGGATTAATATCCAATTCCTTGATTTGCGGGCACTCTTCCGCCAACTGTGATAACCTTTGAATGCTTTCCCGCAAAGAGACAATATCCCGCTCGGGACGATTGCGCATGCCGAACAGCAACGGCGCGCCTTTGATTTCTTTGATCAATCCCATGGCCTCTTCATCGCTTAAAGGCGTGACCTTAAAAGCAATGTCTTTAACCACTTCCACAAAAATACCACCAAGACCGAACATTAAAACGGCGTCAAAGGACACGTCGCGTTTAATTCCCAAGATCACTTCTTCCCCTTCGGGAATCATTTGACGCATCAGAATGCCGTCGATTTTTGCCTCGGGTTGGTTCTTTTTGATATTGGCAATGATTGTTTCATAAGCTTTGGCCGCTTCCTGAGCGGTTTTCACATTCAGCACCACGCCGCCGGCATCCGATTTGTGCACCACATCGGCCGACATTACTTTCATCACCAACGGGAATCCAACCTCTGAGGCAGCTTTTTCGGCTTCATCGGCAGAATTCACGATTTTGCTGGTCAATACGGGTAAACCGTAGGCCGCCAAAACTTCCGAAGCTTCGTATTCGGCTAGGTAGCTTTTACCTTGTTCCAACGCTTTGTTCAATAAGGATTGGGCTTTTTCTTTATCCACATCTTTAAACGGCTTAAAAACGGGAATTTCATTCTTAAGCTGTTTTTTAAAGCGGTAGGTTGTTGCAAAGGCTTTGGCCATGGTTTCGGGTAAATTGTAATGCGGAATGCGATTCCGCTGCAAAATATCGATTCCGGCAAAAACATCCTTTTCGCCCATGAACGAAGTAAAAATCGGTTTTTCGTAACGACCGGCTACGGAAACCACTTCTCGGGCAATGGCCTCGATATCGGTCATGGACTGCGGTGTGAGAATCACAAACACGCCATCCACATTCGGGTCTTTCAAAGCCTGAGAAAGGGCAATGTTGTAACGATCCGCCCGCGCGTCTCCAATTACATCCACCGGATTTTTAATATTGGCCGTTTTCGGTAGCGTTTTCTTGAACATCGTCATGGTTTCTTCGGAAAATTTTGCCAATTGCAGGCCTTCATTAATAGTGGCGTCCGTGGTCAATACGCCAGGCCCACCGGCATTGGTGATAATGGCCACACGATTGTTGTCCGGCAAGGGTTGATAGGCGAAAGCCGTTGCCAAATCGAACATTTCATTGATATTATTGCAACGAATAATTCCGGCCTGACGCATGGCTGCATCGGTTATCTCGTCGCTTCCTGCAAGAGATCCGGTGTGCGAAGCTGCCGCGCTGGCACCAGCGGCCGTTCGTCCGGACTTGATGGCCAGAATCGGCTTTCCGGTTTCGGCAATAATTTCCCGAGCCGCTTTCATCAATCCTCTGCCGTCGCTGATTTCTTCCAGATAGATTAAAATGACCTTGGTTTTAGGATCATTGCCTAGGTAATACAAAAGATCGATCTCATTAATATCAGCCTTATTACCAAAGCTAATAAACTTTGAGAAGCCGATATGTTTGGCCTGAGCGTAATCCA
>JALWEA010000461.1 GCA_027039465.1 Calditrichia bacterium
TTGGTGGTCAACAAATTCGACGAACGGAATTTGGCCGCTTCGGTGCAATACTTAAAACTGACTCCGGATCAGATTATTCAGGTGGTTGAACGCGTTCCGTTTAATAATTTGAATACCTTTGGCTCTTGAGGAAGAATGGGTGTTAAGGGTTAAGGGTGGAATAGTTGATTGGAAATTGTTAATCGTGTATCCGTTAATCGTAAATCATTGTTTGGGCACCCGGTAGCGCTTCCGTCCCTCGATACGATTCTGCCTTTCATCTTGCGATGTTCGTAGTAAGGGCGAAGCATTTCCGTCAAGATGATGCAAACTCAAAAGATTTAACGTTGCGTAACCAAAAACATTGATTGTTTCTTTATTTGTTAGGGAAATGCTTCGCCCCTACAAGTGTCGGCAGAATCACTCGGGAACCGGACGCGGACAAAGGCAACCGGTTGTCGAGTAGAGACCGCGCCAGCGGGATCGTATCGAGACACGGTTGCCGCACCAATTCCCAGTTCCTAATACCCAATCAATCCATGCCACTGCCTTAATAATCCGTGGCGCCAGCCATAGTTCCTGGCCTCCAAATGACAAATTAGTGGTGTCATTGCCAACGATCCCGTGAGCCTGCGAGCGGGAGAGTGAAGCAATCCCTTCCAAAACAGCAATGGACGTGGATGGCTTCCCGAATAAAGGGTTCCTCGCCGTTTTTCCCTTACAAATCCGGCAGAATCACTCCGGAACCAAATGAGTTTGCTGTACTAGTTGCCAGTTCCCAGTTCCCAATTCTCAGTTCCCAATCCCTTATTGCCTCTTTCGGGAAAAATTTTCCTTACCCAACATCACTTTTTTCCAACGTTAAAAAACAAAAGAAAATTCTCAATTAAAAACAAAAACGGCCCAAAGCCCGAAATAGCGCCTTTTACACCGCATTTGTTTTCCAAAGAGAAATCACCGAAACAAGTGGCATGGTATTTGTCAATAATTCAAAGGTAGATAAAATTTTCAAAGGAAAAGGCGCAGAAAGCAATGAAGTTAAATCGCAATAAAATTTTAATTCTTGTTTTTGTAATTTTAATGGCTCTTCCCGTGTTAGCCTCGGCGCAGTCCGGATTGCCCAAAGTTACCATCGGCTTGTCAAACAGTAAAGATCCCAATTCGTTGGTACCCACTCTGCAAATCCTTTTTCTGATCACCATTTTAAGCCTTGCGCCGTCGATTGTAATTATGATGACTTCCTTCACACGACTCATTGTGGTTTTTCATTTTTTACGTCAAAGTCTTTCCACCCAAACCGTTCCTTCGAACCAGATTTTAGTCGGTTTGGCTTTGTTTCTGACTTTTTTTATCATGAAGCCGGTGATCAATCAAATTAACACCAAAGCTTTGCAACCCTATTTGCATAAAGAAATCAGTCAGCAGGAAATGTTAAAGCGGGCGACCAAACCGATCAAAAAATTTATGTTAAAGCAAACCAATGAAAAAGATCTGCGCCTTTTCATCAATTTGCAGGACGGCAAAAAGCCTGCTTCGCCGGACGAAGTAACCTTATCCACCCTTATCCCAGCATTTATCATCAGCGAATTGACTACGGCGTTCAAAATCGGTTTTTTGCTGTATTTGCCCATGTTGTTAATTGATGTGGTTGTCGGCAGTATTTTGCTTTCCATGGGCATGATGATGTTGCCGCCCATCATGATTTCCATGCCGTTTAAGATTTTATTGTTTGTTTTGGTGGACGGATGGTATTTGTTAGTCGAATCGTTAGTTAAAGGATTTTAAGCTATGACAATGGAATTTGTGCTGTACATCAGCCGCCAGGCATTAACTACCGCTTTTTACATTTTATTGCCCGTTTTGGGTATTGGTATGATCATCGGATTGCTGATCGGCATTTTTCAGGCGGCAACGCAAATCAATGAAATGACACTGACCTTTGTACCCAAAATCGTTCTGATGTTTTTAGCCATATTTTTTCTTTTACCTTGGTTTCTAAATTTAATGATGGATTTTACGACGGAAATTTTTCAATACATTGTAATGGTTGCGCATTGATATGTTTGAATTCATCGACAAATTAGCACAATTAACGCCCTTGTACATGTTGGTTTTTGCCCGACTTTCCGCCATGGTCGTTACCATGCCGGTTTTCGGGTTCAGTACGGTTTACGTGCGTGTTCGCATTCTGTTTGCTTTTGTTTTGACGTTAATTATTACGCCGATGCTTAGTCCGAGTGTTCATTACATGCCGACCCATCTTTTGCAGCTTTTTGTCGATGTAAGCAGGGAAATTTTGGTGGGCTTGATGGTCGGTTACGGTGCGCAGATCATTTTTGAAGCCATTATGATCGCGGGCTCCTTTGTGGGATTTCAATTGGGGCTAGCCATTATGAATGTCATCGATCCCACCAGCCAACAAAATTCGCCGATCATTGGTAATTTTTGGATGATGGTTATTCTGATGTTTTTTATCGTGACTCATGCCCATTACTTTTTGGTGGAAACCCTTTTTCTGAATTTCAAGATCATCCATCCGGCAGCGGCGCAATTCCACGGATCGTTGGGAACAACCATCATTCGCAGCGGCAGCTTAATGTACAATATGGCTATTCACTTTGCGGCGCCGATCATGGTACTGATTCTAATCTTTGATGTTGGCACGGCTTTTATGGCCCGCGTGATGCCGCAAATGAATATCTTTTTTGTCAGTTTGCCCATAAAACTACTTTTCGGGATGTTTTTATTAATGATTTCATTAAACATTTTTCAGGATATGTTCGGCTATTTCATTGATCAAATTCACGGTTTGGTCGGACAGGTATTACAAGGAATTTAATATGGCGGATACAGCACAGGAAAAAACCGAAAAACCAACAGAGCGAAGGTTACGGGAAGCTCGGGAAAAAGGCGAAGTCGCCAAAAGTATGGAGATTAATTCCGTGGTTGTATTATTCACGGGTATTTTCAGCCTTAAATTGACCATGGCTGCTTTCGGCGGTTCGTTCTATGATTTTTTGGTTTTGATTTATCACGATTCCATGAGTATTGAGCTTACACCCGAAGCGTTACCATTGTTAGTAGTGACCGTTGCCAAAGTAACCATTATGCTCGTATTGCCGGTCATGGTCAGTATTATGGTTGCGGGGTTCCTAGCCAATTTTTTGCAAATCGGGCCGTTGTATGCCAAACAAAAATTGGCACCTGATTTCAAGAAACTAAATCCTTTAAACGGAATCAAAGGTCTTGTTTCTCCAAGCGCTTTGGTGGAAGTGGTGAAAGGAATTTTAAAGATTTCCATCATGGGCATCGTCGTTTACACCATTATCCATAAATATTCCGACGATATTGCGCAATGGGCGTATTTACCCGTTACCGGTGTTTTTAAAATACTGGTTTCGATGTTGCTGGAATTAAGTTGGAAAGCAGGATTGGCCTTGCTCATCATGGCAGGCGCCGATTTCGTTTTCCAAAAATATCAACATCAGAAAAAAATGAAAATGAGTAAAGAAGAAATAAAAGAAGAGGCCAAACAGTCCGAAGGGAATCCGGTGGTCAAAGGTGCTATTCGCAGCAAACAAAAAGAGTTAGCCCGCATGCGCATGATGAAAGCCGTGCCGGAAGCAACGGTTGTGGTAACCAACCCGACACACATTGCCATTGCGCTTAAATACGAACCGACTAGTAAATCGGATGCGCCGAAAGTAATAGCCAAAGGTAAATTGAAACTTGCCGAACGCATTAAGCAAATCGCCCGGGAAAACGGTGTACCGATTATCGAAAACAAACCGTTGGCGCGCGGATTGTATGAGGCTTGTGAAGTGGGCATGGAAATTCCCGTGGCTTTTTATCAGGCGGTGGCCGAAGTGCTGACGCAGGTTTACAAAATGAATAAGGATAAATTGCCAAATTTGGCAGAATGAAAATCAGAAAAATAAAATGATATAAATCGGGGAGAAATCAATGGCTGACGACAGCAACTCCTTTTTAATGAAACTTGCGACAAATACGAATTTGATGCTTACGGCCGGTATTGTGTTGATTCTGGCCGTCATGGTGTTGCCCATGCCCAGTTTTTTGCTGGATATTCTGTTGGTTATGAATATTTCCGCGGCTCTGTTGGTGCTTTTCGTGACCTTGTTTATTTTACGGCCCATGGATTTTTCCGTATTTCCTGGTCTGCTGCTAATTTTAACGTTGTATCGTCTTTCGCTAAACATCGCCTCGACCCGACTCATTTTAAGCAAAGGCTACGCCGGTGAGATCATCGCTTCGTTTGGGTCGTTTGTGGTGCAGGGCAATTTTGTGGTCGGCATGGTTATCTTTCTCATTTTGGTGGTCATTAACTTTGTGGTAATCACCAAAGGCGCCAACCGTGTGGCCGAAGTTTCCGCCCGTTTTACCTTGGATGCCATGCCTGGTAAACAAATGTCCATCGATGCGGATTTGAATGCCGGTTTGATCGATGATGTCGAAGCACAGAAACGCCGCGAAGAAATTGCCAAGGAAGCGGATTTTTACGGCGCCATGGACGGTGCCAGTAAGTTTGTGCGCGGCGATGCCATTGCCGGGTTGCTGATTACTTTAATCAACCTTGTCGGCGGTTTACTGATTGGTGTGGCTCAGCGCGGGCTTTCCTTAGGCGATGCCGCGCATACCTATACTTTGCTGACCATCGGCGACGGTTTGGTTGCACAAATTCCGGCCCTGCTCATTTCCGTGGCTTCGGGCATCGTTATTACCCGCGCTTCTTCCAATGCCAACATGGGTGACCAATTGGCCGCCCAGTTAGTCGCTCAACCAAAGGCCATTTATTCGGCTTCCGGTGTAGCTTTCCTTCTGGGATTAATGCCGGGTATGCCGCTTATTCCCTTTACCACCATCGCCGTCATCATGGCGGTGATTGCAAGACAAATTCAAAAGATCGAACGCGAAGAGCTGCTGGAAAAAGAGCGGGAAGAAGAAGGCGAGCCGGTCGAGGCAACCGAGCGCATTGAAGAATTTTTACATCCCGATCCTTTTGAGATCGAATTGGGTTACGGATTAATTCCCTTGGTTGATGTGAATCAGGGCGGTAACTTATTAAAACGCATCAGTACCATCCGCAAAAGTATTGCCATCGAAATGGGTGTTTTGGTGCCGCCGATTCGCATTCGCGATAACATTCAATTAAATGCCAATGAATATGTTTTTAAAATTTACGGGGTTAAAGTGGCCGGCGGGCAAGTGATGCTTGATCGCTACATGGTGGTCAATCCGGACAAATCGTTGCAGCTTAAGGGCATCGAAATGCAGGAACCGACTTTCGGCTTACCGGCGCTTTGGGTTACGGAATCGGAACGCGAACGAGCCGAAGTTTCCGGAAATACGGTTGTGGAAGCACCGGCCGTAATTGCCACGCATCTGATGGAAGTATTGAAAAACAATGCTTACAAACTGCTGGATCGTCAGGAAACGCAGCGCATGTTGGATCACCTTAAGGAGACCCACGCCGCATTGGTAGATGGTTTGGTGCCGGAAGTGGTATCGCTGGGTACCATCCGTTCCGTGCTTAAAAATTTGCTGCGCGAACACATTCCCATTCGCAACCTGGTAACCATTTTGGAAACCATTGCGGACTACGCACCTTTTACTAAAGATGCCGATGTGCTCACCGAATATGCCAGAGCAGCCCTTGCGGAAACTATTACGGAAATTCTGAAAGTTGACGAGGGTTATGTAGCGGTAGCCATGCTGGAACCCAAATTGGAAGATCATATTTTGTCGGTCATTCGCGAAGGCGGATCGACCTTACAGAACCTGGGCTTTTCGCCTCAGCAGGTGAATGATTTATTTGAAGACATTGCGGGGAAAATCGAAGAAATGTCTAATTTGGGCGTGCCGCCTTCATTACTGGTTTCTCCGCAAATTCGGAGGGCCGTACGTAAATTTACGGAAACCATCTTTAATAATTTGTACGTTATCGCCTATTCCGAATTAACATCAGATACGGAAGTAAAGTCAGTAGGAACAGTGAGATATCCAAATGAACGTTAAGTATTACACAGGACGTAGCCTGGCCGAAGCCATTGGCCGCGCCAAGCGAGATTACGGCAGCGATATTATTCTTCTGGATTCCAAGGAAATCCGCAATGAGATGGACGGCAGCAAATTAGTGCAGGTCTCCATTTCCGTGGATGAGAAAAACGGCAAAGTTAAAAGTTGGCGTCCGCCGTCCGTGGATCGTCAAAAAGAAAGGCCGTTACCCAAAAAAGAAGTGGAATCCAAGGAAGATTTCAATCAGGTAATTTCCAATATTTTAGCGCGTCGTCCCAAGACGTTGAATCAGGAAAAACAGATTTTGGAAGAATTGGCCGCGTTAAAAGAACAGGTCAATCAATTGAAAATCAAGACGACGGACGAAGAGGCCAAACTGCCGGAGAATTTTGAGCGCATTCGGCAAAACTTAATTAAAAAAGGATTTAAATCGTCAATGGCCGAGGCGTTGATTAAAAAGGCCTATTATTTTTCTCCGGCCGGTGCGCAGGCTACCTCCGCCGAAATTATTCACACCATTAAAAACGAACTGCGTTCCAAAATTAAACGGTACGATCTCGCTCAAATTACGGATACCGCCCAACGGCAGGTCATTATGTTGGTCGGGCCGACCGGTGTGGGTAAAACGACCATGGTGATGAAGTTGGCCGCTCATCCTAAAATTTTGGCCCAAAAGGAAGTAGCCATTATTTCCACCGATCCCTACGGGCCGTCCGAAGCGCTTAAAGCCTTTTCCAAAATGAGCGGCGTGCCGGTAATCGAAAAAAAGCGGGAAGACGAATTGTCCGAGGTAATGCGCCGAATGAACGGCTACGAGGTTGTTTTGGTCGATGTGGCCGGAACCAGCCCGTTTGCCCCGAATTTCATGAAAAAGATGGAAGATTACACTAAAATCATCAAACCCGATCAAATTTTTCTAGTGGCCGCCATGAATACCGATGTGGAAGACTTTTTTGCTTCGGCATCATTGTATTTGCTGCTCAAACCTTCCGGTTTGATTTTGACGAAATTTGACGAGACGAATCGCTGGGGGAAATTTTTTACGCTGATGGATGAATTGGATTTACCGGTTGTGGCGTTCGGTGAAGGCAAGCGCATTTTTATCGACATCGCTTTACCGGACGAAAACTACGTCTTCAACAAATTATTTGAGGATCAGGCATGATCACCAAGCTACGGAACGGAATTGTTAACCATGCGACGGCAGCTAAAAAAACAGGCGAGATTATTGCGGTTACAAGCGGTAAAGGCGGAGTTGGCAAAACAACCGTCAGTGTAAATCAGGCAATAGATTTGCGCCGCTTAAATAAAAAGGTATTGGTTGTGGATGCGGATTTACATTTGGGTAATGTGGATTTATTATTGGGCATTCGGGCCGAGCACACCATTGCCGATGTGGTCAAAAAAGGGATTCCTTTGCAAGATGCGATTATTACCACACAAAGCAAGGTTGATGTTTTGCCGGCTTCCATGGCCTCGCTTGACCTTATCGAAAGCGAAGACAGCGTATTACGGAAATTGGCCAATGCATTCAAGACCTTTGAGAATACATACGATTACATTATTATCGATACGGGCGCGGGCATTGCCATGAATGTACTTTCGTTTTTATTGGGTGCGGATAAAATTTCGGTGATCATCACGCCCGATCCGGCTTCGATAACGGATGCTTATGCCGTGATCAAAGTGGTTAAAAGCGTCGATAAAAATATTCCGATTTTTTTAACCGCCAACATGGTCAATCATGCGGACGAAGGCGAGGTGCTTTACAAAAAGATGAATTTAATGGCGCACAAATTTTTAAATAGTCATGTGTTGTACGGCGGGGCCATTGTGCGCGATGATGCCATTGCCCGATCGGTGAAACAGCAAAGGCCGTTCATGGTCGAACATCCCAATTCTTCGGCGGCCAATGCCATTCGTGCCATGAATAGAAGGCTGTTGCAAACATCCGGCGGCAACCCGCTACAGCAAAACAATTTGTTCGAACGTGTAATGCAAACTAAAAAAACGGCGATAGAATGGAACCACTAAAGAAATTTATTTTACGGATTGCTTTATTAGCGGCAGTGATTGCCTTTTTAACCTGCATGTTGAACGGGATTTCCATAATCACCAGCATTTTTCGCAGCGTGGTGGTTTATCTTTTGGCGTTGCTTTTGGAAGTGATCGCGTTGAATATTATGCGTTGGGGAATTTGGGCTACGGCTCCGAATCCGCCTCAAAATGTACCGCAGAAAAACAAGGAAGTTAACCAAGAGAAGAATGACTGATGGAATCAACGGTTGCCAAATTAAAAGAAACCGGCGAGGCGCTGGTTAAAGAGTATGTGACAACGCACAACC
>JALWEA010000462.1 GCA_027039465.1 Calditrichia bacterium
TAATGTAAGATATTTGTGTAATAAGGTATTTTACGTTATTAAGCCTCTTGCCAATTCGGCGAGAGGCTTTTTTAGTTTTAGGGAAATACGGATGCCGAGCAAACAACGTCTGACCCGACACGATATTGTTTTAATCTCTACTTTTGGCGCGCTTTGGGGACTGATGGAAATCACCGTAGGCGTAACCGTTAAAGGTTTGCGCATTCCCATGGGCGGCGCCATTTTAACCGCTATTGCCGTTATTATTTTCACCACCGGACGCTATTTTGTCCCAAAATTCGGCGCTACCGTGATGATGGGCGCCGTGGCCGCTATCTTAAAAATATTTTCCATCGGTACCATTATCGCCAGCCCTTTTTTGGCCATTTTGATGGAAGGTTTAATCGGCGAAATTCTGTTAACGCTCCTGGGGGTTCATCGACTTAGTTTCTTGCTCACCGGAGTTACCCTGCTGCTTTATTCCGTCATTCATCCCTTTATTTCACAAGGGATTATCTTCGGCACCGATATTTATAAAATTTATTTGGAATCGTTTAAGCGGCTCGGCGAGGTATTGCACATTTCGGCTGCGCATTTATTGTGGATCATATTCGCCTACGCTTTGCTGCATATTATTTTGGGATTAATGGCAGGTTGGTTCGGATTTAAATTAGCGCGTAAAACGGAAGAGGAACTGATCCTTTTACAAAAGCAACGGGAGACGATGGCATGAATCGTTACCGGATTACGCCTTTAATTTTACTTTTAAGTGTGGCCTTTATTAACACGCGCAACATGTTTTTGATCTTTTCCGTGGCGATGATTTTAAGTATGATCATAGATCTAAAGGCTTTACGCCCGCTATTACGCTGGAAATTCCTGTTGTTTTTAGCCATCCTTATTTTCGGCGTTCCGCTGTTCATCGGTTCCCGCGAATCTTTGTTTTTGTGTATTCCCTATTCCCGCGATATTTTAATGATGAGCATTAATATGGGATTGCGTAGTTTAATTATCTTAACGGCTATTAAAATTTTCACCAATCACGTGACCACCGAGCAAATGAGCGCATGGCTCAAACGCCTGCGCTTGAAACATTTCAGCGAGGTTTTTGCCACCGCCATGCAAATCATGCCCAAAGTAAAAGAAATTTCCTTGCAAACATTTGATGAATTCCGGCATTCTCCCAGGCAGATCAATTTGTTCTCCCATGTTTTTACATGGACGGCAAAACTGATGGCACGTCTGTTGTTTTTTGTCGATGAATCTGCCCTGGAATAAGCGCCCCAAATAAGTTCGAATCATAGCCATGACCAAAAACAAAACATCCTTGCAAATCACCCTGATTGTTGGCCGGAAAAACAGCGGCAAAACCGCCTATTTGGAAGAAATTTATCATGGTGCTTTAAAGAAAGGCTTGCAAGTCGGGGGATTTTTAAGCAAAGCCCAATGGGATGGCAATCGCAAAACCCGCTATTTTTTACATAACCTGCAAAACGGTGAAAAACACCTTTTGGCCTGGCAAAGCGCTGCCCCTTCCCCGCTGCATGCGGGCCAATTCGCATTTTTACCCGAAACTTTCGAATGGGGTTTTCGCTTTGTTCAAAATCAACTTCACTTGCCCGTCATCATCATGGATGAATTCGGCCCTTTGGAAATGCGGCAACAGGGCTGGTACGATCTGCTCCGTTTTTTAGCGACTCAATATTCCGGATTTTTATTTATCTCCGTTCGTCCCGATCTTGTTGATGCGCTTTTACGCATGATAAAGGGATGGGATTAAATAACTTGGAACTTGGAACTGGGAATTGGGGTGCGTTATTCGTATATCCGTTATTCGTTATTCGTTATTCGTGGAAGGATTAATTGGTTGATTGGTTTATTGGTTGAATCGTTGATTAGTTAAATGGGGAAAATTGTTATTCGTAAAGGGGTATCATTGCAAGGCCGGGAACCATGGCTGTAGCCACGGATTATTAAGACAATGACATGACGGTGTGGCAACCGTGTCTCGATACGATCCCGCTGGCGCGGTCTCTACTCGACAACCGGTTGCCTTTGACCGCGTCCGGTTCCCGAGTGATTCTGCCGGACTTGTAGGGGCGAAGCATTTCCCTAACAAATAAAGAAACAATCGGTGTTTTTGGTTGCACAACGTTAATTTTTTTAAGTTTGCAGCGTCTTGGAGGAAATGCTTCGCCCTTACTACGAACATCGCAAGATGAAAGGCAGAATCGTATCGAGGGATGGACGCGCCAAGAACATGTCAATAGTAGGAACGAGTGAAGCAATCTGTTCCAAATCGGCAACGCACCTAAGGGATTCTTCATTCCGCTTCGCTCTATTCGGAATGCAAAAGTCGATAATAGATTTGCCGCGGACAGGGTTAAGCAATACATGATTCAATAAAAAGCACATCTTACCTTCTAAACACATTTTTCATTAATTGTCCCTTCGGGACAACATTTTTGTGTGGTGGGTTTCCGTTTACCCATATTTGAAAAAATGGGCTATTTGCATCCCATCGCTCCGCGATGGATTTTACAACAATCGGTATTTTAATTCGTCCCGATAGGGACAAGGAAAAAATGCGCCAACACCATCAATTGGAGTCCTGTTAGGGACGATATGACATTAGCCCACAAATTCATTTGTGGGAACAAATTCCATCTTCCCCACCAATAACCCGTCCCGCAAGGGACGGTGTGTAAT
>JALWEA010000463.1 GCA_027039465.1 Calditrichia bacterium
TCCCAAACCAAAATAACTTTGTGATCTCCTGGTATCACCGAAAGCAGGCGCGGTTTGTCCGGCGGTTTGGCGAAACGGTAATCGGCATTGTAAATTTGCTGAATGGTTTTCTTGGTCAGAACCAAATCTTCAATATTATCGCCAAACAGTAACGCCATGGAATAGTTTTGCGTATCGCCCGCTTTAAGCGTGAAAGGACCGGAAGAGAAAAACATCCCGAGGTTGGCCGTCACCTGCTGGCTATGGGGCGGCGGCGCGGATTTAAACACCTGCCAATTCTGCTTTTCGTTCCACAGTTCGTACGTATGCACCGGAAAGATGCGGAAGCCGGTCAAACCGATCTGATCCGCTTCGTCTTTGTCCAAGTAATCAAAATTAGGTTCACCTTCGGTCGGCATGCCGTCCCCTTCCCCTTCGTCGGGGCCGGGATAACCGAAATTGTATGGGCCAAGACCGTCTTTGCCCACATCATCATTCAAAGGTTCGTTGGGGTCCCACTTGCCGTTGCCATTCACATCGCTAAAGGCCGTCCAATCGCCGTCTTCATCATTCGACCAATGCGGAGCCGGTTTGCGCTTGTAATACGTTTCAAACTGGGCGGGATTATCTACGCCATAAGGCGGCGTATCCAGCCATTTGCCAGGCCCCTTGGCAATTCGGTCTTCATCCACCAAACCGTCTTCGTCATTGTCCTTACCGTCGTTAAAAATGCCCGGACTTTCCAAAAAGGCAAACCCGGCAACGCCGACAGGATACCAATTGTTCGGCGTTCCGTAACCGTCGCCGTCCCAGGCCCAGGCAATATCCAACAAAGTGTTGTAATCGCCGGTATCATCGGAAGAATCATCCGTCCCGCCGATGCCCCAATCGATGTAAAAGCAGTAATAGGTGCTGTCGTAGGTTACCTTGCCTTCATTGGTAATTTGGTAAAAGGCAAAAATCACATCTTCGGCCAAAACCTGAGACCATTGGAAATAGCGGGCAGCCACTTCCAGGCCGATGCCGCGACGTGTTTTGTCCGACGGATCCGGGTAAAAATTCCATTCTTCATCCGGATCATCATCGAAAACAAAATACGTTTCAAGATCGGCGTTAAACACACCTTTGCCGAAAAATCCGTTCCAGTAAACCAGGTCATCCACTAAGCCGTTGCCGTCATCATCCAAATCGTTGGGCACCTCATTGGGATTCACCCATCCGCCTTCGTCAGCCTTGTCCGGCCAAAAATTAGGCCACGATTGCGGATTGTTGCTCATGGCCGGTGTTGTGCCTTTGGGATTAAAATAACCTGGTAACGGCCCCCAACCCCATAGCTCGTCGTGCGGCCCGCGATCCACAAACTCCCGATACTGCGTTTCCATGGGATAGATGACGTTGCCGTCTTCATCAATGGTACGCGCCTGAACCACCAGAGCCACACCATCCACATATTGATGTCCGCTTCCTTTGGGCCATTCCCCGGAAGGAGAGTCGGGCCAATGTGCAATTTCGCCCCAATTTATAAAAATGGTGCGCACCAAATTCCCATCCATTATGCCTTGACGCCGCAAACGCGTATCTCCGGTGTGCGGATCCGGTTTTCGTTTGGCCAAGGCCATTCCCGAAAACAGAAAAATACCGACCAAAATGGTTAGAAATATTTTCTTGTTCATAATCAACTTATCCCGTTAAAATCCCACCTGAACACCAAGTTGCACCCTTCTGGGAGCGGAGTAAAATTCCGGATGAATGTAATAATCGTGCAAGGTATTTAAACCGCGCGGGCGTGCCGAGCCAAAATACAAAGGCTCCGTTGAGTAAGTCGCCCGACCGGTATCGTTGAACACCTGCAATTCGTTTAAGCGATCCAAAATGTTGTACACCTTGGCGAACAATGCGAATTGATATTTCCCGAAGGTTATTTTTTTGTTCAAATATAAATCGACATTAAAAACGTCCGGTTTGCGGCCGCCGTTTTCCACCAAAGGCTGAACCACGCGCGAAGCCTGCGTGTACGGCATGCCGGTTCCGTAACGGGCGATAACGGAAGCCATGACGATTTTAGGCGTGCCCAATTGTAATGAAAGATTAATCTGATGACGACGATCCCAATCCAGGGGCACCAATTGCTTGGGTGTTTCTTTGTTGGCCTGTGCATCCAAAAAGGCGTTGTTCGGATCGGAAGCATTGCCTTTGGCCACCTGATACGTGTAATCGATATTCAACGCAAAATAGTTGGCGTAACGTTTTTCGAAATCAAACGTAATACCGCGTACAAAGCCGTAATCCCGGTTGATGTAACGTCCGTAACGAATGCCTTCCAATGTCTGGTAAACTTTGGTTCCCAAAAGATTGCGGATGTCTTTAAAATAGACCGTCAAAGAAATTCCGTACAAATTCCCGATTTGCTGTTGCAAGCCCAATTCGTAAATGGTCGTCCGTTGCGGCTTCAACTCCGCATTGCCGATGGTATTTTTAAGCGATTGCGGCGGCGGAGAAACCGAACTCTGCAAAGGATCAATGTCAAATTCAGGATTGGTGTACAGATAAAAATAATTCGGCGTCTGGAAAAAATGGCCGTACGAAACGTGGATGGCGCCTTTTGACGAAATAGGGTAGGCCAATCCTAACCTGGGACTTAATTGCATGCTGCTTTTTGCCTTGCGTAACGGCGATTTACTCGGTTGCATGAAGTTTTCGGGGAT
>JALWEA010000464.1 GCA_027039465.1 Calditrichia bacterium
TTGCAAAGGTAAGGCCTTTTTTCCATCAATGGAAAATTGCTCCGCCATCAAACCGATATTAATCCTATTCTCACCGACCGGAAAAGCCCACAAATAGCCTGGCAACAAACGTTTGTCGTAAATAATGTGAACTTTATTTTCAAAGGGCCCGCCCCTAAAATATTGGCGTAAACCCCAATATCTGTGAATAGCATTCGTCTTTAAATTCAAAACCTTCCGCGCCAACAGGGATGTTGCTCCGTCGGCCGCAATCAAAATATCAACGGTCAGCAAACGTTGTGCGCCTGTTTTAGCGTGTTTTAAAAGCACTTTCCATTTTTGCCCGCTCCGTGTTAAGCGAATAGCTTTGTACGGCAGCAACACGTCTTTGGTTTGTGCGGCCGCTTTTTCGAATAAATAATGATCGAATACTTTACGCGGAATACAAAAACTTTTAGCAGCGCCTTTTACAGACTTTCCACCGAAATGAACCCTTTGACCGTGCGGCCCGTAAAGTTCCATGCCGAAAATGGGAAAGCCCATTCGGTTTAGCTCATCCTGATTCAGTCCAAGCTGTGCTCCCAATTGAATGACTTTAGCCGGAATGCCGTCACCGCAAACTTTGTCGCGAGGGAACTCGGACTTATCAATCAGAATGGGCTTAATACCCAATCGGGCTAATTGCAGAACCGCCGCGCTCCCGGCCGGGCCTGCGCCCACAACCGCAATAGCCGGAATTCTTGCAATTCCGCTCATGATGATTTTCCTGCCATCATTTTGAACTTTTGGAATGCCCGCCGATCTAACAGGTAGACGGTTAGCACATAAACCAATACCCCAATAACGATCATTAAAATCAATCGAAACAGGGCGGGCAACTGATTAATTCCCATAAAACGTAAAGCTATTAAAACCAGGCTAAATGCGATGGTGGCAAAAGTGGGCGTTTTGATCAGAGAGAGCCAATCCGTCAAACGAAGTTGAATCAGACGCAGACTGACTATCAATGCAATTCCCACAAAGAACAGCAACAGTAACGAAATCGTCGTAACCACCGCGATTAAACCGTGCGTGTAAATTAAATACAGCACCACACTTAAAATCACAAAATAAATCGCATTAATTAGCAATTCCCATTTGGGTTTGCCCTTGGACAAAAAAACCACACTAGTGGTCACCCAAATCGAACGCGCCAAACCGACCACGGTCAAAATTTCCAATACAGTGATCAAAGGTTTCCATTTGGGACCGTAAAAAATGGTTACAAATTCGGGCGCGACCAGAGCCATTCCGGCAAAAATCGGGAACACGGCTAAAGTGAGTCCGCTGACCGTATCTTTGTAGAGCTGTTGATACTGCGGTAATTTGTCCTGAATTTTGGAGAAAGCCGGAAACATGACGCGCAAAATATTTTTCGAGATGCGCTGCACCGGAAAATCCACCAATTGATAACCAACGGAATAATAGCCCAAAACAGCTGAGCCCATAAACCGGCCGATAATGGCATTGGGCAGATTGATATTTAAATACCCCATAATGCGGCTGCCCAACACCTGCCCGCCAAAAGAGGTCAGTTCTTTTAATTTTTGCGGATTCCATCCTGGCCGCACAAAAGTTTTAACCGAAGCAACGGTCAGCACGGTTAGGATGAGTTCCTGCCCCACAATGCCGAGCACAAAACTCCACACGCCGAATTTCTGCCAGGCCAGCGTAACGGCCAGCGCTCCGTATATTAAAACGGAAACCAAACGAATTAAGCCGATTGTTTTAAAGCGCATGGCTCTGGTGAGTTGCACGTTTGCAATTGCCCGAATAGCAAACAAAAAAAACACAATCGCCAACAGCCGCAAAATAGCAGTAAGCTTGGGCTGATGAAAAAACAAGGCAATGTAAGGAGCGCTAAAAAAAACAATGAGATAAAAGAAGAGCGCATTCATGGCAAAAACCGTTTGTGCGGTTTGCGCATGATCGGGCTCCATATCTTTTTTTTGAATTAAAGCCGAACTCAAGCCAAGATCGAAAAGGACAAAGGCCAATTGCGTAAAAATCAGGGCCATGCCGATTAAACCGAAATCATCGGGTGTGAGCAAACGAGCCAAAGCAAACGTAATCAGCAATTGCAGTAACCGGGCTAATATTTCCGTGCTTACCTGCCATTTAATGCCGCGTGCCGATTTTTCTCTGATGTCCGAAACCGAAGTATTCTTCGCCATGCTCTTCCTATTTATTAATATGAGTTGATCCGGAAAGGAATACGGCAGCCAATTCTCGAAGCAACAACGATTACCCTGAAAGTGACCCAAGTTCCTAATTCCCGGTTCCCAATCAACTCATCACCATCTTATTATGGCGCAAACCATAGTTTTCCACTTAGTGCCGCACCTTATATTACCGGTTCATCTATCGACCGAAGTCGGTTTGTTTTTAGAATTAAAATTCCGACCGTTATTTATTTTGCTGCAAACGAGTGCACGATAGTAAACCTTTTTCAAACTTAATCGTTTAATTCAATAGAATTTGTAATTGCGATCAATTTTTTGTACACTATTCAAGATAAATCAGGTCGGTTGAAAATTCAACCGCCAAATTTTGTATGTCAAACTATTTAGGTGCATTACGCATGTTTAAACGATTTTTCTTAATTATTCTATTCATTACAAGTTTGATTCCATTGTTGGCCTTTGCCCAAAAATCGGATTACG
>JALWEA010000465.1 GCA_027039465.1 Calditrichia bacterium
ACGGATAATATGCTGAACCTCATTGGGATGAAAATCGGGTAAAATAGGAACAGCCACCGCGCCGATGGTTGTAATGGCGAAATAAGCAATCGGCCAATGGGGCATGCTTTCACTCAAAATAGCAACGGGATCGCCTTTTTTAATTTCCTGCTGTTTTAAATATGCACTTACCTCTTGTACTTTGTCATAAAACTGGCTGTAGGTAAACGGCTCTTCTCCGACAAAGGAAAGAGCGGGGAGTTGGGCATAATGTTCATGAGCAAATTCAAGGACATCTTTTAAGGTTTTTAATGAATCCATTAGTGGGTTCCCGATATAAATTTAACTTTGACCTTTATTAAGCAATATGTTTCTAAATTTGCAGTTACATGCACTATTTGTTATTGTTATCGATTGAGCTGCCTTCCAAATTCCGTTTCAGCGGAACTAAGAATTGCTATCATTTTTCCACCTTTTAAAAACGAATCGGTTTGAAAGGGAGTCTTCTCCCGCTACCAAGTGATCAGAATGAAAAGTCCGGATTCTTCCGAGCATTTTAATATTTCAATTTGCTGCTTTTGGCTCTGCACCGAATGATGACAGCCCGTTTTTAATTTTGTGTCACGATCGTTTTGTATTTCAACAACTCCGTGCTCAATAGCTTTAGAAATAGTAAACTTAAATACGGAGAAAAAAATTGCTTAATTTAGCAATAAATTAATCTAATGTCTGGATCAAAAACGCGCAAATGTTTTATTTCACGTGAGTTACAGTTGAAAAAAATCATTTCGCATCTCATAGCCCGGGAATCGACCATTTTCTTCGTATCCGGTTTGATCGTATATTTAGTAAAGTGGGGAAGCGAAAGGGCACCCGATGCGCGCAATTCGATTTTACATTGTAATTATTTGGAGTTTACTATTTATGGTAATACAATCTCAAGCATCCGTACCAACCCATTTTAACGGCAACCGATATTTCAATCCTTTTCCGACATTTAAAGTTCGGGGTAATCTGGATATTCTAAAATGGATGATTTGGGATCGCATAACCGGTAAGCGCCCTTCAAGCAATCTGGCGGCTCCGGAGTTTGAAGAAGGTGTCAATAATCCGGATTGGTTGAAGCAAAACCGAACACAATTTTCGGTTACCTGGATCGGGCATTCCACCTTGCTTGTGCAAATGGACGGCATCAATATTCTAACCGATCCGATTTTCAGTGAACGTTGTTCACCGTTTTCCTTTATCGGCCCGAAGCGGATTATGCCGCCGGGTTTGCCCTTTGATTCTTTGCCCCCAATAGATCTTGTGCTTATCTCGCATGATCATTACGATCATCTTGACAAGAAAACAATCAAGGCTTTAGGCAACAAACCGTTTTATCTCGTCCCCATGGGCGTCGGTCAAATTTTGCGTTCCTGGGGAATTACCCGTTATGCGGAAATGGATTGGCAAGACCGCATTGTTTTTAATAAAGTGGAAATTATATGTACCCCGGCTCAACATTTTTCCGGACGGACGCCCTTCAATCAAAACGGAACTTTGTGGGCCTCTTGGCTTTTAAAAGGCCCGTCCGTCACCTTTTATTTTGGCGGCGATACGGGTTACTTTCCCGGCTTTGCAGATATTGCCAGGCAATACGGAACGATTGATTTTGCCGCATTGCCCATCGGTGCGTATGCGCCACGCTGGTTTATGAAGTCCGTACACATGAATCCCAACGATGCCTTAAAAGCGTTTAATGATTTGCAGGCCAAAATTTTTATTCCGATCCATTGGGGGACCTTTCGTCTATCGGACGAACCGATGGAAGAACCGCCCGAATTGCTGAGGCAAAAAGCCGAAGCTTTGGGCATTGCAGACCGGATTTGGCTGTTGAAACACGGTGAAACCAAGACACAGCCATGATTTTTATTGGAAGACGGTTGATTGAAAGGTTGAAACCATGCCGAAAAAGTTGAAATATATAATTTTTATTTTCATGTTATTGTTAAACTGTACACGGGAAAAACCCATGAAACATTCCGAAGAATATTATCAAAAATTACGCACGGCCATGGTGCAGCAACAGATAATAGCTCGGGGCGTCAAAGATCCGAGAGTAATCAAGGCAATGGAAACGGTTCCAAGGCACAAATTCTTACCACCGGAAGAAGCGCCGTTTGCCTACGCAGACGAACCGCGACCAATCGGACACGGGCAAACGATCAGTCAACCTTACATTGTGGCTTTTATGACCGAACAGTTGCATTTGAAACCCACGGATCGCGTTTTGGAGATCGGGACGGGTTCCGGTTATCAGGCAGCGGTATTGGCCGAGATTGCGGATTCGATTTTCACCATTGAAATCATCCCCGAATTGGCACAGGAAGCGGCCAAACGGTTGAAAGCTTTGGGGTATGATAATGTTGTGGTCAAACAAGGGGATGGTTACAATGGTTGGCCGGAGAAAGCACCATTCGATGCCATCATTGTTACGGCGGCCCCGCCTAAAATTCCGCCGCCGTTATTGGAGCAACTTAAAAACGGTGGCACCATGGTGCTACCCGTGGGAGAATATGTTCAGGAATTGGTTGTGGTAAAAAAATCAGCCACCGGGATGGCCATGCAAAACATTTTGCCGGTGCGTTTTGTACCGATGACCGGGAAAGTACAAAAAGAAAAGTAAGATTAATTTCAGATTAAACAAAGGATTGTTGTG
>JALWEA010000466.1 GCA_027039465.1 Calditrichia bacterium
ATTCCTTGTCCATCTCGGACTTGACAATCTCTACGATCTCTTTTAGAACGCTGTCCAATTCGTTTTCGTTTCGTGCATTCTCCAAAAGAAATATGGCCGAAACCAAATTGTTGCGTAATTTGATCAAACTGCGTTTACTAAAACTTCCAATGTCAATGGCAAAGTATTTAAACCGAATCAAATATTCCCGCAAAGAGGAATCGACCAATTCGATCATCTCTTGCAGGCTCCTAGCTGCGTTCCAGCGCTGTTTGCCGTTGTAAAGCAGCAATGGAAAAACGACCGGCAAGCGTTTGTTCTTTTCCTTGGCGATGCGTTCCGCGTAGAAATTTAAAATATAACTGGCAAAACGCAAGGCCATGGTTTTGTCAACGGCAGATTGGAATTCCAAAAGCAAGTACAGGTAAACTTCCGAACCCTGTTTGAGCGGTAGTTTCCAAATAATGTCCGCTTCTTTTTTCTTGAACAGGCGGTCGATAAAGCTGACAGGTTCCAGTGTGATTTTGTCAAAGTCGACCCGTTCCACCCATTTCAGGCGGACAAAGCCTTGTAATAGGTGTTTGACAAAGCCTTTGTGACTAAACAGCTTTTTGTAGGAACGATCGTAGAAATCTTTGATTTCGTCGTTTTTCCGTGCTATGATGAAATAGAAAGTTTATAAAAAATATGAATTTGAGCTCCAATTTAGGTCGCTTGAATCTTAACCAATATTTTGCTTTAATTTTTCGATCTCTCTGATGGATAGCTTGGTAACCTTGGCCACAAATTCCACACTGGAGCCTTCTTTTAAAAGCTCAATTGCAGTATCCACAATGGCTTCTTGTCTTCCTTTTTGCCTTCCTTCTTGAAGGCCTTCTTGCCTACCTATTTGCTTTCCGTCTAAAAAGCCCTTTTGAATTCCCTTATTCTCCCATTTTTTGCGCATCTCGATTAAAGTTTCCACAATCATGGTATATTCACTCCCCTCGCTTATTATTTCCTCAAAATTTACTTCGGTCTTGGTGGTTCGCTTAAAAAGCATTTCAAACCAATCGCCAAAGCGAGCCAACAGTTCCTTGTCCATCTCGGACTTGACAATCTCTACGATCTCTTTTAAAACGCTGTCTAATTCGTTTTCGTTTCGTGCATTCTCCAAAAGAAAAATGGCCGAAACCAAATTGTTGCGTAATTTGATCAAACTGCGTTTACTAAAACTTCCGATGTCAATGGCAAAGTATTTAAAGCGAATCAAATATTCCCGCAAAGACGGATCGACCAGTTCGATCATCTCTTGCAGACTTTTGGCCGCGTTCCAGCGCAGTTTGCCGTTGTAAAGCAGCAATGGAAAAACAACCGGCAAGCGTTTGTTCTTTTCCTTGGCGATGCGTTCCGCGTAGAAATTTAAAATATAACTGGCAAAACGCAAGGCCATGGTTTTGTCAACGGCGGACTGGAATTCCAAAAGCAAGTACAGGTAAACTTCCGAACCCTGTTTGAGCGGCAGTTTCCAAATGATGTCCGCTTCTTTTTTCTTGAACAGGCGATCGATGAAGCTGACGGGTTCCAGTGTAATTTTGTCAAAGTCGACACGTTCCACCCATTTCAGGCGGACGAAGCCCTGTAAAAGTTGTTTGACAAAGCCTTTGTAGCTGAACAGCTTCTTGTAGGAACGATCGTAAAAATCTTTGATTTCGTCGCTTTTCCGTGCCATGATAAGAATATAAAATATCGGCAGCAAATGTCAAGTTGAAAGTTCATAAATCATAAAAATTAATAAAGCCAAGGCTGTTAACACTGTTTACATATTTTTCTTTTTGTTAACATTATAAACAATTTTTAATTTGCGGCGTTCAATAATTAGCTTGAAGAATAAGGGTTTTAAACCTATATTGTCTATGGCATGATGTTTGTATATTTAATTGATAAAAGAAACTTAAAAAGAGGTGATCGTTATGAGAACCATCAAAATCATAGCTTTACTCGTGGGATTGACTTTTCTCATGAGTTCTTGCTACACCCAGTTAGCTTTGGTGCAGCATGAAAGGCCGCAAAAAGTCTATTCTCAAAACAATGACAACGGAGAATACTATTATCCTCCAAACACCAGTGACACTTTGTATCAGGATGAATCTCCGGAAATTGTACAGAATTTTTATTACGGCAATCCTTACTATGATCCCTACGATTTATCATTAAATATCGGCTTTTACAGCAACTGGTGGTGGGATGATTTTTATTACACGGCCTGGCCTTTTATCGGCTTTCGTCCGCTGCGTCCGGTTTTGCTTTATCCCTTACCTTATTGGGGCGTATATGATCCGTTTTACTGGGATATTTACAATCCTTATTATGATTACGGTTGGGGCTGGTATCCGGGCGCAACGTATGGTACGAACTACGGCCCGCGACCTTTTACCAAAGGCGGTTCAATGGTTCGCGGAGCGGGTAGTCGGCGTGTAAGGATTTCCCACCAAGGCAGAACGGATATCGGTGGAGGTTCTTCGGGATTTTTACCGACACGCGCCTCGGGTACTTCCATATCAGGCAGATCTTCGCTAACCGTTCGGAAACGTACCGGTCGCTCGACCATTATTGAAAATCCTACCGGAACAAGGAGAGTCGTCCGCAAAGGGACTGCTACTACAACAAAACGGGGTACGGTTATTAAACGTCGCGGCCGTTCTTCACGCACGGTTATTTCAAAACGTGGAACTACTGTTCGCGGGCGCCGTTACTTCCCGATTACCGTCAAACGTTCAACACGCCGTCAAACCATTGTGAATCAAACCAAGCCGCATCCGCAGCCAAAGCTGAAAACGCGCACGCACCGTTCGACCCGCTATCGTAATGCAGGTACGTACGAATCACACCGCTGGTCTCCGCCAAGTTCTTCTTCCGGAAGTTCACGGCCGTCCTATTCGGCTCCGGCACGCAGTTACGGTAACCGATCCAGTTCGGTACGCTCTTCATCGCGCAGTTCATCAAGTCGTTCATCCGGTAGTCATCGGGCCGTAAGAAGGAAATAACGCAATATTCTCTAAGGAAGGTTTTGAAATGTTAAACAGAATTCTATTACTCATTTTAACAATCGCAGCATTCTCTTTTGCTCAAACGGCCGAAGAAGCCGTTGATCTCACTGAGAATGAACAAGGTTTTGGGATTAAAGCCGCAGCTTTGGGTAACGCATTTACCGGCATTGCCGACGATTATTCCGCCATTTACTGGAATCCTGGCGGATTGGCTCAAATACATCAACAACAAATTTACGGTTCTTTGAATCACATTCAACTCAAAACCGACGCCACTTACCTAGACAATAAAACCCGCGTTGATCAGGGTTTTACCAAATTCCAAAGTTTCGGTTATGTTTATCCGTTTCCGACCCGTCGTGGCAGTTTGGTATTGGCTCTTGGCTATCAGCGGGTTCGGGATTTAAATAGTATCACCCAATTTAACGGTTACAATACAACCAGCAATGATTTGGCGTTTTCCATTTACAACGATTTAGGTTATAATGGCCTTACTCTGGCTTTTGATCGCGATTTTGAATTGAGTCAGGATATTAAACAGGAAGGTCATATAGCGCAGTGGTCCGTTGGCGCAGCCATCGATCTTTCACCGACTTTCTCCGCAGGGTTGACTTTTAATCTCATTGGTGGCGGAAGTGATTATCGCTTGAAATATTCACAGTTGGACACCCAAGGGAAGAATAGTTACGATATTACCGATTCACTGGGCAACCCATTGGATGAATTCTATTACGATTCTTACAAAATCGAAGAAATGGTTTCAACCGATTATTCCGGAGTGGAATTCAAAGCAGGTGGCATTTGGCATCCCAATAAAAATTTAAAAGTCGGGGGCAGTATTACATTCCCTATGAATCTAAGTCTTGACGAAACCTGGAATTACTCGGACGATCTGCAATACGATATCCATGTATTGGCTGAAGATCAAACTTACCGCTATGACGATCCTTACGATAGTACGGGAACTTTTAGTTACGAAATTAAAATGCCATTTAAATTCGATTTGGGCTTATCTTATTCCATCAAGAATTTGCTGATGGCCGCTTCGATGCGCTATGTGGATTGGACACAATTACAATTAAAAGAGGCCGATAATACGCCGTCCTACTATGCTACCATGTTTACCGAACAAAATGATCGTGTTCCAATGCTTTTTCGTCCGGTTCTTTCCTACTCCTTTGGAGCGCAATACGGGCTGTTCAACAACACAATTCAGTTGCGAGGCGGTTATCGTTACGTGCCCACACCGTACAAAGATGTGAGTAAAAAAGCCGATAAGACTTATTACACCGCCGGTGTCGGCTTGAAGGTTAGCGAAGGTACGGTGATTGATGTTGCCTTGATTCACGGCTTTTACGAGGCCAAAGAATATTACCGTTACGACTGGGACAACGACAATACGATTCCTCCGATGGTAGTTTGGGAAAAGCATCAGATTAATAAATTTCAGATTGGCATACAGATGAGTTTTTAGTAGGCAAACGAAAAATAATTCACTAAAATAAAAGGCATTCCAAATGGAATGCCTTTTTAGTTTTTTCAATGAGCATGCTTTTCTATTTGAACATGGATTTCCAGAATTCACGCCGCATGCGGGCAATACCGATAATGGAAATCTCTTTCGGACAGACCGCTTCGCATTCGCCGTGGTTCGAGCAGGCGCCGAAACCTTCTTCGTCCATTTGAGCGACCATACGTTCCACACGACGAGCCGCTTCCGGCCGACCTTGAGGCATTAATGCCAAGTGTGAAACTTTGGCCGAAACAAACAAGGCTGCCGAAGCATTCGGACAAGCCGCCACACAAGCGCCGCAACCGATACAGGCCGCCATATCCATGGCCATATCGGCATTTTGCTTGGGCACCGGTGTACTCAACGCTTCGGGAACGCCGCCGGTACGTACCGAAGTGTAGCCGCCCTTTTGCATAATTCGATCCAGAGCCGAACGGTCCACCACCAAATCCTTAATAATCGGAAAGGCGCGGGCTCGAAAAGGTTCCACAACAATCGTATCATTATCTTTGAACATGCGCATGCGGATTTCGCAGGTGGTCATTCCGCTTTCAGGGCCGTGGGCGGTACCGTTAATAACGGCGCCGCACATTCCGCAAATACCTTCACGACAATCATTATCGAATTCAATAGGCGTTTCGTCTTTCTTAATCAGATCTTCATTCAAAACATCCAGCATTTCCAAAAACGACATATCCGGATTGACATCTTTCACGGTGTAATTGACGAACTGCCCTTTGGAATCGGCATCTTTTTGACGCCAGACTTTCAAATTTATCGTTAATCTTTTCTTTTCCATAAGTGCCTCCTCACTTGTAGCTGCGTTGGGTGGGGGTTACGTATTCAAACTTAAGCTCTTCTTTGTGCAGCTCCCAATCACCAAGTTTTTTGAATTCCCAGGCGGCCACGTACGAAAAATGTTCGTCGTCACGCAAGGCTTCGCCTTCTTCCGTTTGACTTTCTTCCCGGAAATGTCCGCCGCAAGATTCTCTACGATGGAGGGCATCGACGGCCATCAATTCACCTAATTCCATGAAATCCGCAACACGTCCGGCAAATTCCAGGTTCTTATTCAGCGTATTGGCTTCACCGGCAACCTTAACGTTGTTCCAATATTCTTCACGCAGTTTGCGAATTTCCTCAATGGCTTCCTTCAATCCCTGTTCATTGCGGGACATTCCGACCTTTTCCCACATAATTTCGCCTAATTCACGATGGAATTCTTTAACCGTTTTATTACCCTTGATGCTCAACAACTTCTTGTAGCGTTGATCCGCTTCTTCCACCGCTTCCTTAAAAGCCTCATGTTCTTCATTTACTTTTTCGAACTTAGTACCGGCCAGGTATTCGGAAATGGTGTAAGGAATAATGAAGTAACCGTCCGCCAAGCCCTGCATTAATGCGCTGGCGCCCAAACGGTTTGCTCCATGATCGGAGAAGTTAGCCTCACCCAACACAAACAAGCCTGGCAAATTGCTCATCAGATTGTAATCGACCCAAAGTCCGCCCATGGTGTAATGTACCGTCGGATAAATGCGCATGGGTACTTCGTAGGCATCTTCGCCGGTAATCAATTTGTACATTTCGAACAAATTGCCGTAGCGTTCTTCAATCGTTTTACGCCCGAATTCTTTAATGGCATCTCTAAAATCAAGATAAACCGCACGGCCCGTTTCACCTACGCCTCGTCCTTCGTCACAAACCATTTTGGCGTTGCGGGAAGCCACATCGCGCGGTACCATGTTGCCGTAAGTCGGGTATTTGCGCTCCAAATAGTAATCGCGTTCTTCTTCGGGGATTTCATTCGGCGGCCGTTTGTCACCTTTCTTTTTAGGCACCCAAACGCGCCCGTCGTTGCGCAAACTTTCGCTCATCAATGTCAGTTTTGATTGATATTCACCGGTGTGCGGAATACAAGTGGGATGGATTTGCACATAACAAGGATTGCCGAAAAAGGCGCCTTTTTTGTGTGCTTTCCATACGGCGGAGGCATTGGAATTTATGGCGTTGGTGGACAAATAATAAACCTGTCCGTAACCGCCGGTTGCCAGAATTACGGCATCCGCCCAGTATTTTTCGTATTCACCCGTTAACAAATTGCGCACCACAATGCCGCGCGCTTTACCGTCGATAACCACCAATTCAACCATCTCGCGCCGAGGATACAATTCAACATTGCCTTCATCCACCTGACGCATCAAAGCGCCGTAAGCGCCCAATAGCAACTGCTGACCCGTCTGGCCGCGGGCGTAAAACGTTCTGGAAACCAAAGCGCCGCCAAACGAACGGTTGGCAAAATAACCGCCGTATTCGCGTGCGAAAGGAACGCCCTGTGCCACCGCCTGATCAATAATGTTGTTGCTTACTTGAGCCAAACGATAAACATTTGCTTCGCGGGAACGATAGTCGCCGCCTTTGATCGTATCGTAAAACAATCGCCAAACGCTGTCGTTATCGTTCTGATAGTTTTTGGCGGCGTTAATTCCACCTTGCGCACCGATACTGTGGGCACGTCTCGGCGAATCCTGAATGCAAAAACTTTTTACACGGTAGCCCAATTCGGCCAATGATGCGGCTGCAGACGAACCGGCCAATCCGGTGCCAACCACTATGATGTGGAATTTACGTTTGTTTTTGGGACTAACCAGTTTTAAAGAATCTTTATGGTTTTGCCATTTCTCGGCTAAATCTCCACTGGGTACTTTTGAATCTAATTTCATAATGCCCCTCCTGTATGCGTGAAATAAATCCAGAGTGGAATAAATACGAAACCAACGGCAATAACAATTGCCCAGATTACACCAACGGCATACCAGAACGGTGTAAAGTTCTTGCTACCAAGACCCAGTGATTGGAATGAGCTCCAGATGGCATGACTTAAATGAAAGCCCAACAGAACCATAATAACCACGTAAAAGGCCACATTCCAAGGGTTCTGAAAAAATTCAATCACCGTCTTGTACAAATTGCGAATAGGATGGGTAAATCCGTAAGGTGTGTAAGTGTAAACCGTACCGTATTTAAAGTTGATAAGATGGATAACAATAAACACTAAAATCAAAAGACCCGTGTAAATCATCGTCACGGAACCGATTGAGCGTTTGCTGGTGTGATGAGCCCAGCGTACCATGGAATAGCCTTGCGGCCTGGCACGCCAATTCCCGATTTGAACCCAAATCGCATAAACAAAATGGGTAACCAGAAAAAGCACCAATAGAAATTCCAGAACATAAATAATTTCACCTGTTTGTTCTGTAAGAAAATAGGAATACTTGTTAAAAGGATCGGGGTTGGAGTTTAGTAACTGGAGGTTCCCAAGCAAATGGACCGTTACAAACAGGACCCAAACCAAACCAGCGATACTCATGTAAATCTTCTTGGCCACTGAAGACGCCAAAATCATCTTGAATCGCATAGGCACAACTCCATGTTTAAGATTAATACTTAGAAAGCGAAAAACATCTATTTAAATTTTCGTAAAACGGAACATTAGCCGTGAAATTACGAACGGGTTTGTTCATGATTTCACCAGTTAAATAAATTTTTTAGAATATACCACTTTTGATTAATTGCAGCAATAATATTTCAAGAAAATTTTGTTTACTTTGTAAATATTTTTTATATCTAAACAATTCGCTTTGAATTTTTGAGATTGTAGAAGGATTTGAAAAAAATTGAAAAAAAATAAAAAATTGAAATGTTCAATTTACTTATTGAAATTAATTTCTTAAACCTAACTTGAGCGATTCTTAGTTAGAAGAAAAAACCTTTTGGGTATTTAAGACGTTGTGTTTATATTACTTA
>JALWEA010000467.1 GCA_027039465.1 Calditrichia bacterium
ACCACTGCCTAAAATGTATTGTGCTGCCGGATTTATCTGCTGCCTGGCCCTTTGCTGCCCTTGAAATAGTTTGCCGTAATCCTGACTATGAGCTGTAGTGATTAGTAACATTACAAAAATTACCAAATAGAAACGTACTAATTGCTTCATCAATTACCCCACATTACATCAAATATTTTCCAATTTGATTCCGAACCTTCAAAATATTGATGCACAACATCTTCCCGGCCCACACAATCCACTCTCCAGCGGTACTTCCCGTTAGGGAAGATGGTTGTCAAAGAATCACCTTGCAAATGAAAGCTTTGATGGGCAGATCCATACTCCGTTCCTACATATCTAATATAGGATAAAATGTGCACATCTTTAGAATAAAATCGTTCGATTCGCAAAATGTAACGATCCGGAGTATTGCCTGATTCCATCCACCATTCAAAATTCATATCCGGTTTACTAATTACGCTGGCATTGGCATTTAACGAAAGCTTTACCGGCTTCTCAAGCAATTTGTAGGAGACCGTATCCGAACTTATACTCTCAACCATATCTTTATTCACAGCGGTCACATAATAATAGTATCGTACATTTAACTGCAAATCTTGAGTATCAAAAAAAATCGTATCCGGTTGTCCTGGAGAATTCGCTTGCACATTGCCAATCAAAACGTAATTCTTATTACCTTCCGGTTCTTGTGAACGATAAATATTGAATCTCGTTAATTGCCTGGTCTGAGGATGATGGTACCATTGAATTTGGATTTGATTGATCTCTCCTTCAGGTGTCGGAACCGCGTCAATACCCGGTTCGGAATTTGTTGTATCGGCTCCCGGACCTCTTAACACTAACCGTACAGGGTCCGGAGCCTCTTGTTTTTTATTTGTATTGATATTACAAGATGTAAATACGACTACAAATATTAATAACCAAAACATAATATTCTAAAACACTAATATTAATGAAACACGATGCGAATTTCCTAAATCGTGGCTTTGATAGGCATAGTCGATTCTGAATTTCCACAAGGAGATTCCGGCTCCGGCTGTAAAATAACCGGCATTCGCACCTAATCTAACGGCAAATAAGGAGCGAATCAACAATTCCCCGCCGATATGCGTATTCCCGTCATATCGGCTATCCATATCGTAGTTGAAGCTAAGAATACTTTTCATAAAAGGCAACGGTTGAATGTATGCAAAACCAAATTTAAAATTTCGGTTAATGTGATCCGCATGTTTACTGTCCGTATTCCACACAATTCGGGTTTGTGTCAAATCCTGGGCATTCAAGCCAAAGGATAAATCCCCTAAACTTGATCCGGCAAAAACATCATTTAAACTAAAGGAAGTTAAAAATCCAAAATCAAGCCCAATACCCGAACCCGTATTTTTATCAATCTTTTGACGGATATACTTGATATTTGCTCCGAAGCCCAATTTTATGGGAATTTCGAAATATTGCCAACCTAAATCGAGATTATGATTTATTAATCTTGAAAAGCTAAAAATAAAAACATCGTTCTGGTTGGAAAAGAAATCTACAGGCCCTGATGTGAGCTGTTCGGCTAATCCGTGCAAACGTTCATAAGCGGTGCGTGCATGTTCTTCATCAAAATCAAAGCGGGGAATTTCATCCACACTTAGCCTCATCCAGGATATTGAGATGGTTGCATCACGCATCAACGGTACAACCGCTCCGACATAGCTTTGTTGTTCCAATTTATTGAATAAGTTCGCATACATACTTCCGGCTTGAAACCGTTTGATTAGTCCCAATTGTCCAGGATTGTAAAAAACCGCTGTCACATCGCTGTTGCCTGCAACAGCAGCTCCACCCATGGCTAAAGTACGTGCACCTGCCCCCAATTCAAGAAATGAAGCGGCATAGCGGCCGGATTGTGCCGAACTCAACGAAAAAAACAAACCAATGATCCAAATAACCAAAAATCTTCGCATTATTGTAGTCTAGCCATTTTTAATAAACGTTTCACTACTTTATTTCGATACTTCCCTTTAATCACAGCAAAATAAACACCATTAGCCACGGGATTACCGTCATCATCCGTACCGTCCCAAACCAACTCGTGATAATTCGGTTCAAGAATATCATCATCCGGTACCGTTTCATCCAAATCCAGCATTTTCGAACGGACTAAACGCCCCGAGGTGGTGTAAATTTTGATCGATAAATTATCAATAGGCTCATTGCTTTCTATAGTATAAGAAATAATCGTTTTATCTTTAAAAGGATTGGGGTAATTCCCGTAAACAATAATATTGAAATCCTGCGTCACCGAAAACGCCAATTCCTTTTCCGCCAAATTGCCGTTCACATCCGCAGCCTGAACGATCAGTTTATGCTGGCCCGATTTTAAATCCGGACTTAAAGTTATCTGAATATTTTTAATGGAATGGGCATTCTCTGGGAAACTTACGGCATCATTGGCAACAATTCCATCTTTAATGTAATCCGTATTGTCTATTTTTAAATTTACCGTATGGTGCAAATCCACCCCGTTGGCATCCTGTAACAGAATCCCCATGGTCGGTTGCCTCGGTACCAGCATTCCACTGAGCAAAGGCCGCCCGTTTACCGTAATTTCCAGCATCGGTTGTTGGTTATCTTTGGAATAAAAAACGGCAAACAAACCGGAACCCGTTATTTTGGCCGAAAGAGTATTG
>JALWEA010000468.1 GCA_027039465.1 Calditrichia bacterium
CAGAATCGTATCGAGGGACGGACGCGCCGCAACATGTCAATAGTAGCGGAACGCCGTGGAGCGCGCTAACACTATTAAGACCCTTAACTAAACACTAGGATGGTGCTGCTTTGAAAAGGATTGCTTTTTCCCGATAAATCGGGAGTCGCAATGACAGGCTCTTTTTAGATTTACCAACTTAATCGCTCAGTTTAGGTTTATTTTATTTCCTACAATTGAGGTGAAATTTATGTTTTTTGGTTTATTATGCAGTTGTTCGTTATTCACTAACCGGTAAGGTAAAATAAAACGTTGCGCCTCCTTCGCGATTGTTGTACACTCCAATCGTACCGCCGTGTGCTTCCACAAACAACTTGGCAATGTACAAGCCCAATCCTTGCCCTTTAATTAACGCCTGGGGATTCTTTAGACGAAAATAGGGATCGAAAATGTCATTAAGGTGTTCCGGCGGAACGCCCGGGCCGCTGTCCGTAATTCTGAAGCGAATTTTTTGATGTTCGTTCTTTGGAGCTTCCAAAGTGACCAGCAAACGCACTGTTCCGTTTTTGGGGCTGAATTTTAAAGCATTAAGTAAAAGGTTGGAAAGCACGCGTCGAATAGCCGAAGGATCGATTAATAATTTGGGCAGATCATGATCGATATGGGTTTGCAATTTAATGTTTTTACGATCGGCCCAAATCCACAGCGCGCGTAAGGTTTCGTGAATTAAGCGGGAAAGATCGGCTTTTTGTTTTTCAATAAAAAACTCTTTTTTGCGCATGCGTAAAATCAGCGTCAGTTCCTGAACCAGTTCATCCGCCAAATCGGCCTGGGCGTTAATCGTTTGCAGAATTTTTAGCTGGCCCTCATTCAATTCACCGAAGGTTCCCGTAGAGAGCATGTCTACATAGCTGGAAAGATTTTGCAGGGGTGTGCGCAAATCATGCAGTATCAAAGAAGATAACTCTTTGCGTGTTTTCAGGCGTATGCCCAAATGATGCAAATTGTTGACGAACGTTTTAAGCTTTTCCGTGTCCTTAAAGTCGTCAAAGGTAAAGGTAAAGTCGAAGTTTGATCGGGCTACCGGTTTGTCGGAGAAGAGACAGGCAAAGAGATAGGGAACACCTTTCAGAAGCATTTCCACTTCTGGCATATTTTGTTCGGCATGAGTGGTAACCCAAACAAAGGAATCAAAGGTGCGCTTTTGTATTAATTCCTTTAGCTCCCGAACGGTTGCGACCCGGTACAGTTTGGAGTCAAGGCCGGAAGCAAGTTTGAATAATCGTTGACCAAACTCCGACTCTTCAATAAGAAAAACGCATCGAAGTTCGATCATCGATTAGCGTCCCTTAAATTGCGGTTTACGCTTTTCGAAGAAAGCTTTGATGCCTTCGTCTTTGTCTTCGGTGGCACAAACCCGACCGAATAAAATGGCTTCCAATTCCAATCCGTGATCCAACGTTTGGTTTAAACCCTGATGAACGGCCTGTAAAATGGAAGTTACGGCAATGCTGCCCTTGGTAACGATTTTTTTCATCAAGGCCTTACCTTCATCCAGCAAGCGATCGGCAGGCACCACATAATTGACCAAACCGATTCTCAACGCTTCCTGAGCGTCGATCATGTCTCCGGTAAGCAATAGTTCTAGGGCTTTGGTTTTGCCGGTCAGTCTGGGTAGCCGTTGTGTGCCGCCGTAGCCCGGGATAATGCCCAAATTAATCTCCGGCTGCCCGAACTGCGCATTTTCGGAGGCCAAACGCAAGTGGCAGGCCATGGCCAATTCGCAGCCGCCGCCAAGGGCAAATCCGTTGACCAGCGCCATCACCGGTTTGGGGAATGATTCGATGTGGTTAAATAACTGTTGCCCTAAACGCGAGGCTTTAATGGCACTTTCACCGTCCAGCTCTTTGATTTCCTTCAAGTCTGCGCCGGCCACAAAGGCTTTTTCTCCGGCGCCTGTCAGCAAAACGCCTTTAACCGTTGCATCGTCCTCCAGTTCTTTAAATAAAGTGTCCAATTCCTGTAAAACAATATGGTTTAAGGCATTGAGCTTTTCGGGGCGATCGATGGTAACGGTCGCAATGGAATCTTCGATTTCTACCACTAATGTTTTAAACGACATAGCACCTCCGAAATAAATGGTTATCTATTTTCTCAGAACAAATTAAGCATCGTAATGATCTTTCGGGATTTTATCGGTTCCCTGAATTCAAAACGAGGTAACTTACCTTTTGGACAACAGCTCCACCCGACTTTGGTCGCCGATGATGAAACGATGCGTAGCCGGACGGTCCTCGGTGCGCACCACTTCCACATCGTTACCCAACAGACTGTGTTCAATGCGGATATCCACATCCAAAATTTTACACTCTTTAAGAATGATACTGAATTCAACTTCGCTGTTTTGAATGTGGCAATCGTCGTAAATGGAAGTAAACGGGCCGATGTAACTGTTTTCAATGATCGTATTTTTGCCAATAATCGCCGGGCCGCGCACCGTGGAATTGATGATTTTTGCACCTTCCTCGATGGTTACTTTTCCGGAGACCAAACTATCTTTGTCGACCTCTCCGATGACTTTCGGTTCAAGATTATCCAAAATCAAACGATTGGCTTCCAAAAGATCATAAGGCTTTCCGGTGTCTTTCCACCAGCCGGTAATTTCCGAATACGTAATTTTGTAACCGTGATCCA
>JALWEA010000469.1 GCA_027039465.1 Calditrichia bacterium
CATTTTTTGCTCCTTTCTTTTAATGGAACACAAGTTTTAATGATAAAGAGGATTTTTAATCCGGGGTTTTTAAAATTTAAATTTTTTGTGAATCAAAATAAAAAAATAATTTATTAAAAAAATTCAATCCGCTTTATCCGTCTAATCCGTACCATCCGTGTTCAGGTAAAAAGGACACGGATTTAACGGATTACGCAGATTTTAACTGATTTTTTTATTTAAAATTCTAAATTCAATTTTTTCTCCAATTCAGAATGCAAATAATTTAATTCTAAGAATTTTTAATCTGCTTTATCCGTTTAATCCGTATCATCTGTGTTCTTGTCCTCCGTTATTTGATTTTTACCTTTTTCTTCTTATCTTTTATTATCCGTTCAACCGTTTAAAGGAATCCGCAATGTTCGTAACAAAAGCATCAAAATCGGTTTATGTTTTTTGGGTTTTTATTTTTGCAATAACACCGCTTTGGGCACAGAATGAAATCACTCTTAGCCAAATGAAGGTGGGCAAGTGTTCAATGGCCCTTCAAGCCAATTTGAAGTGGAAAACAATAACCCTGCAGGCCCGGCGACCTGATCTAAAGAATTGTAAGATGAACCGGGCGAACCTTATTTTTTTAATAAAGGAAGCCGTGGCAAAGAACAAATTGCTGTTTCGATCTCATGAATTTACGTCGATTTTCATCGGCCGGGCGGTGGAATTTCCGTGGTTGTCGTCATTTTTAAGTGAGCAGGCCTTTAAGGATTCGTTGTGGAACCGAATAAAAGGGCATCCCAAAAAGCAAAACGTTAACCGTTATGTGGAAACCATTCTGTACCGGCATCCGGTAATTTCCCAACTGGATTCCGTCATGCAAAAGGTCGGTTACCGGATTAGCGGCGTTTCCGTGGAAAAGGTGCTGGTTGGTCGTTACCAAAACCTGATCGATTTTAACGGGCCGAAATTCAAAGGCGGTTTACCCTTTGATGCGCAAGTGTATTTGATTCTGAAAAAGGAGTAGCGCCACGATGTGAGAGATCTTTAACAAATTATATCACCATTGGCTCAGATTAAGCCCAAATTTGTTTATTATGCTGAACAAACGAAGTTGAATTAAGCTTTTTGTTTACTATAATGAACAAAAAAAGCCACTCTTCATCCAAGAGTGGCCTTCATTTGAAATCCCGAATTATTTTGAGAACCGTTTAGGAATTGATTTCCCAATGTCCCATGAGTTCCGGCGGGATGGTCACATATTCCATCATCGGATCGTCCCAATCGGTGCCGTAATACAGAAAAGGCTGTTGTAAAACTTCTTCGGATGTATCGATTTTGAACCGCACAATACCGACTTCTTCCAATAAATCAAAAAGTTCGCAGGCCGCACTTTCATCGATTTTAAAATGCTTTCCCAAAAAATCACACATATCATCTTTGCCGCTAAAATAATCTTCTTTGAATTCATTGGAAAATTTTTCGACCAAAGCTTGTCCGACTTCAGCCAGCGAATGCCCGTTACTTAATTCTTTACACAAATCTTCGTTAAGATCATTGATTAAATATTTGGTTTTGGCTATGATTTCAAGAAGCTTACGAATTCGGTTGTTTAACCGAATTTTTTCCGCCCGCAAACGGGGAAGTTCTTCGTTAATCGTTTTTAAATCATCGGAAGTCAGTTTGTCTTTATCCAATGAGAAGATTCGATTTAAGCTTTCTTCGGCTTTTTGCAACCAACCGGGTAAATCCTGATTGGCTTCCGGTTTTGTTTCTTTTTTCTGATCTTGTGAACCGACGATTTTCTCGGATTGTTTTATTAAGCGGTCAATTTTGCTCTTTAATTGTTTCATCTCTTCCAGTTCGTTTTCCAATTCCTGCAAGGTGCGTTTTAAGTTTTCCTTGTCTTTTTTCAAGTGATAGCTGACAATATTCTCATCACTTTTTTTAAACCATTCCGCAAATTCTTTGAAGATACGCATTGTGTTCTCCTTCGGGTTTAATTTGGAGTTCCTTCATCTATTCAATGTTTGTATCATTGAATGTCTTTATGGTACTTTAGTTCCGTAAGTTCGTTAGTCAATTAACTTGGATTCGGGCTTTTTCTTTTTATTTTCCGGCAAACGATACTGCGCTCCTTTTTCTTTCACGACCCTTTTCAGCCATGATTTCGGATAGCCTTTTGATGTCGGTCTGCCAGGGCGTTCCTGAACATAGCCGTCGTTGTATTTGGTCAGTAAATAGACGGCTAACTGTTTCCAGCGTTTAAAGACTTTATTTTGTTGAAGCACGGAATAATTAGTCAAATAGCGTTCCATGGCCCGGTGATCCGTTTTAGCCAAATCCAAAGCAACTTTTTCAATGGACGATTGCTTGGCAAGAAATTCTCCTTCCAACTCTTTTTGCACCTTTAGGATGTCTTTAATCATGTAGGAATAACGAAGATTGGCATAATTGGCTACCAGATTGAAAATCCACCAGGCCGAATTCCAATCGTATTGCTTTAGCGAACCGGTTACCAAAGGTGTGGCAAAACTATCCACGCTGCAATAAACCGGCATGTAGCATGAAGTGTAGGTGTTGTCCAGGCCGTACCAAAGCAATCCGCCGACGCCGTCGGGTAACCAAGACCTGGATTGGGAGACATAAGAGAAGCCGGTTTGCTGGGTTGAAATGGGACGTTCCCAGGCATATTCCGTGCTATCCACCTTCCAGGAAATGGGGCGCCAGCGATCGGGTACGCCGAACGGACCTGCATCGATGCCTTTGGTCATGTCATAAGGAGTGCCTTCGTAATGATCGCGCATTAAAGACATCACATCTGCTACGGAAAGTTTACGGTCGGGTTTAATCCACAAAGGATAGGGCTTGGCGTTTTGATCGCCGCGGGCGTAAGCGGCTGAAAAATGTTTGGACGGGGCCGCTCGGCGGAAAATGCTCCAAACGCGCATATCGGAATAGCGACGGTTGCGCGGTGTATCGGGGCAGTAAGCTTCATTAAAGCGAAACGGTTCGCCGGATTTGGGGTTGTAATAGCCCTTCTTAATAGCAAACGAAATGACATTTTTCGAATACAGACAATTTTCCGGATCGTGTAACGGAAACGTTCCGATGCGTGCTTTGTTGGCATGGCAGGAGATGTAGCCGTCCGGAACCTTGACAGCCACCCATTCCGCACCTTTGCCTCCAGGGCCAGGGCCGATGATTTCCAAAATCCATGCTTCATTGGGATCGGCAATGGAAATGCTTTCACCGCTGGAACGATAACCGTATTTTTCCACCAAACCCGTAATTACTTTAATGGCTTCGCGTGCGGTTTTGGCCCGCTGCAAAGCCAAGCGCATGAGCGTCCAGTAATGGAAAAGTCCCTGCGGATTAATCAATTCCTCGCGACCCGAAAAGGTGGTTTCGCCGATAACCAATTGATGTTCGTTCATTAAACCGACCACTTTGTACGTATGCGGGGGCTGTGGAACCTTTACGATTTTACCGTCGATTTTAAATTCCAACGAATCGTTAGGATCGTGATCGGCGGCCGGAATAACGCGGGGATGCGGCACAAATTCTCCGTCGCAGGAATAGGTAATCATAACCGATCCGTCTTTACTGGCGCCTTTGGTTACCAAAATGTTAGTACAGGCCTGAGATGGAGAAGCGAAGACCGCTAAAAGGAAAAATAAAATAATGATAAAAAGAAACGAAATGCGAAACATGGCAATCTCCAATGTTGATTTAAAGAAGTTGAAGGATTTGCACGGATTTCCAAAGATCGGTTTATTTATTCCATGGAAATGTACAAAAATTAAGGGAAGAAGAAAAATTCCGTTGGAAGTTCGATCGATTTAAAGGAGCATAGATCAATGGGCTAAAGCATGCCTATCAATGGTTATTAATCGGGGCACCCTTCGCGAATCCACTCCAAAATGCCGTTTAATTGATTTTGGTTTAAGGGCTCGCGGGGGATGGGCGGCATCAAATCCCGATCTTGCTTGGGGTAACCTTCGGATAAAATCAAATACAACGGAGCCAGCTCCGGATGTTTACGATGGACATTCAAATCAATAAGTTTCTCTCCGGTTGAACTCAAAGTAAATTCCAAAAGAAGCGCTTTAGTTGTTAAAATGGTATAAGTTAACTTATTGTCCGCGGTTGGTTGATCGGCAGGGGAGTGGCAGCCCGATTCCAGGCCGCAGCGCACCTGAAACAATGGCTCAACGTTTTTGTAGAAGCTAACGCCTTTTTCCGGAAAGATAAATTTGTCGTCATTATTATTCGTGGAATTCTTGTTGCATTGAGTTAAAAGAAAGAAAATAAGCACAAGAGCGCCAAAACTAATAAAAAAATTAAAAAAATAGCGGAAGTGTGACGATACATAAGATATCATAATTTCTCGACGGATTTGTGGTACGTACTTGTAATAAAACGGTTTATTTGATAATTTGGTTTCGGATTCTTTTTAATGCATTGCAATCCTTGATAGAATGGTCGGCAAAAGAACCAAATATATCGTAAATTTAAGTTCGGTTAGCTTCAATCAGGCTAACCTATACAAGGAACAGTAATTGCAAACCGGTGCATTACCGGATTATGTCAATACGAATAAGCGTAAAGGAATACGCTTCCGAATTTAGAATAAATTAAATTAATACTTTATGAAACTTGAAGCAAGATGGAAGAAAAAGAAACAAAAAAGATTTTAATCATTGAAGACCATAAGGATATGCTGCTGATTCTCGGCCGCTTTCTGGAAGAAGAAGGATTTTTGGTTTCCGGGGCTGAAACAGCGGAGATGGGATTGGATTCTTTTCGGCAAGAACAACCGGATTTAATTTTGCTCGACTTAATGTTGCCTGGCATGTCCGGACTTGAAGCCTTGCAAATTTTTCGAGCCGAGACCAATGGCACAACTTATGTCCCGATTCTTATTATTACCGCCAAAAGTGGCATTGAAGACATTGTTAACGGACTCGGGCTTGGCGCGGATGACTATTTGGTTAAACCGTTTAATTTGGAAGAATTAAAAGCCCGCATTAATACCGCTTTGCGCATTAAGAATTTGAATGATGCTCTGTTGCAAAAGAAAATCGAGTTGGAAAAAGCCAATCAGCAAATCAGCCAGCTTAATCAACGTTTGCTTGAAAAAAACCAGGAATTGCGTAGGAATGTTTTCAATTTACATTCTTTATTCGAGATTTCCATTGAATTGAATTCCATATTGGAACTGGATCGTTTGATTAATTCCGTTTTGCTGACCTTAGTCGGGCAGTTCTCTAGCAAAAATGCGCTATTCATGATGGTTATGAAGCCCAATGCGGATTATCTGGAAGTCATGAATTCCAAAGGGTTGCATAAAAAGGAATATGAAAACCTGATCATTCCTAAAAACGATCCCATCATTGAAGCTTTGCGTAAGAATCCTGTTCCCACCAGCCTTGAATCCATTGACTTGCAACTCAAAGAACGTTCGGAAAGTTTACATCAATTGAAAAAAATGGGGTTGGAAATCATTACGCCCATTTTTGTGCAAAACGCCATCGAAGCCTTGGTTGCCATTGGCCCTCGTGTTTCGGGGCGTCCGTTTGATCGGGTGGAATGGGAACATTTTCGTATTTTAAGCAATATCATTTCCATTGCCGTTTCCAATGCCATGCTTTATAATGAGGTGAAACAACTCTCATACACGGATGGTATGACCGGCTTGCACAATTTTCGCTATTTTTCGTTGCGTCTCAAAGAAGAAGTCAGCCGCCATAAACGTTTGAAAAGTCCCATTTCTTTATTAATTTTAGATGTTGATAATTTTAAGAATTACAATGATACGCTCGGGCATCCAGCCGGTGATGAAGTTTTGCGCAAGATTGCTATGGTTCTAAAACAAACCGCCCGTGAAAATGATATTGTAGCGCGCTATGGCGGTGAAGAATTTGCCGTGATTTTGCCAGGTACCGAACGTAAGGGTGCGGCCATCGTTGCGGAACGTATTCGGGAAAATATTGAGCAAACGCCGTTTGAACATGAGGAAATTCAGCCCCAGGGCAAAGTAACGGTGAGTATCGGAGCCGCTTCCATGCCGCCGGACGCCAAAACGGCCGAGGAACTGACAAAGAAAGCCGATGCCGCGCTTTACTATGCTAAACGGCATGGCCGCAATCAAGTTAAGCTGTATACGCCGGATGTCCCGATGGATGATTTACCGGGAACATTATAAGCGGGCATGAAATGTTTTAAGAAAACTTTATTTTAATCAACAAGCCCTCTGAGATTTTGGAATGTCCGAATTAATCAAAACACAAGCCCTGATTTTAGAATCCATTCGTTGGCATGAATCCAGTAAAATCGTTTCTCTCTACACAAGGCAGGAAGGCCTTTTAAAAGTTATTGCCCGCGGGGCTTTGCGGAAAAAAAGTACGTTTGCCGGAAGGCTGGAGACGCTTAATGTAGTTCAATGCGTCATTTCTCAAAAAGAAACCAGAGATCTGCAAATCTTAACTCAGGCGGATATTCTGGAACCGTTCGGCGCTTTGAAAGCAGACTTGCATCGATTGCCTTACGGCCTAGCTATAGCGGAGTTGCTTAAAAAAGTATTTGAAAAAGGGCACAAGGATGAGATTTTTTTTGATTTTTTGTTGACCATGTTACATGCGATTGAAGTAAGCCCGCAGCCCGAAATTGTCTTTTGGTACTTTTTGCTGAAATTTGTTTCTTTTCTTGGGTTTAAACCCGATTTGCGCGCATGCCTGTCTTGCGGCCGCACGGACTTTCCAAAGGGCGGTTGGTTTGTTTTTAAGGAAGGCGCATTGCTTTGTCCGGACTGCAACGGAAGCGTTGAGCTTTCAATACATTTAACCGCATCGGACATTCAATTCCTGCGAAAATTGCAAGCCTCCAATCACCGCAAAATACACGAGCTTATTTTGAATGAAACCGTAAATACGGATTTTACAACGTTGCTCATGCGTTATTTGTCTTTCCATCTCGGGCATGAAATCATACTGAATGCTTTGAAGTTGCTTCCGTAATTTAGAAAATTCTAATGTGATTCAGGCAAAACAACGGTTAAAATCGGTTTATGATTTGAAGGCGTTGGTTATTCCCTACCTTGAAAATTATTCAGCGGATTCCGGTTGCGTGAATTTTTTAATCAATTCCATTAAGGTTAACGGATTAAAAGGCTTTTCTAAGAAAGCCATCTTTTCATAGCGAGAAAGTTCATCCCTGTACTTAGATGCACTTAGTCCGGTAATGACAATAATCGGTAAGGTAGGCCGAATCCGTCGAACATATTCAACCAATTCATAACCGTCCACGCCGGGCATTTGAATATCCATCAACAAACAGTCGAATTCGTTATCACGAATTACTTCTTTGGCATAATACGGATTTTGAACCGTTGTGACCTCATGCTTTTGAAAAGTCAGAAAGTTATTCAAGGATAATAAAAAGAAAGAATCGTCATCAATTGCTAAAATTTTTGCCATTTTAATCTACCTCATGTTTCCGTTTGGAAACACTATTTGTGAAAATTGTTTCCATTTGGAATCACCTGTTCGTACTCAAAATTTTAATGTAAAGTTTTTAATCCGCTAACTGCAAGGAAGAAAGCGCAAATACTATTGCTTCCTTAGATCTCTCTAATGAAAACTTAAACAAATATAATGCCAAAAAAGGAATAATCCTAACTTTCACACTAAAAAACCCGTTTAGCGCCGCGCTGTTTTTTTTAATTATTGCCATTGACGAAAAAACCGCGCATCCGTCCTTTCTGCGAAAGACAAAGGGGGAGAAAAAACGAATGGCAATTTTATCGATGAGTCCCATCTAAAAAGGGGTTAAAGCTCCTTTTCTAGATATAATAATTATTCAGTTCCCATCCTTCCAGATAAATCGGGATGTAAACAGAAGGATAGGACTAACAAAATAGAAAGCAATATGTTAGGGGGGCAAAAGTTACGAAAGAAAAAAGTTATTCGGATTATTGAAAGTTTTTGCAATACCCAATCCACTTTTTCCCTAACTTTAGTACGAGCAAAAAATAACCACGAGCTGAAGCTCAGGGCTATCGAAAATCAACCGTCCCTTTCAGGACGGGAATTTTGATTTGGTTGGACATTTAATTCCCACAAATGAATTTGTGGGCTAATGGCGAGCCGTCCCTGACGGGACGCGTTTAAATGTCGGATAATCCAAAAACCCATCGCGGAGCGATGGGGTGCCGATAGCCCATATTTTCAAATATGGGTAAAATGATACCCACCACCAAAATATTTGTCCCGAATGGGACAATTG
>JALWEA010000470.1 GCA_027039465.1 Calditrichia bacterium
CCATTGATCCGGCTGACGCCAAAGATTTTGATGACGCCGTTTCATTGGAAAAATTGCCCAACGGTAATTGGCAGTTGGGTGTGCACATCGCCGACGTCAGCCATTATGTCCAACCCGATACCGTTTTAGACAAAGAAGCCTATCGTCGGGGAACCAGTGTTTACATGGTCGATCGCGTGGTTCCCATGTTACCGGAACGACTCTCCAATGAGTTGTGCAGTCTGAAACCGAACGTGGATCGTTTAACTTTTTCTTGTTTAATGGAATTAAATTCTACCGGCGATGTGGTGAATTATGAAATCACACCATCCATTATTAACAGCAACCGACGATTTACTTATGAAGAAGTACAAGACATTCTCGATGACAAAACCGATGACCCGTTAGCACCGATTTTAAAAGATATGGATCGACTGCGAGAGGTGCTCATGAAAAAACGCTTTGAAAAAGGCGGTATTGATTTTGAAACACCGGAAGTAAAATTTGTTTTGGATGAAAAGGGTCAACCGATGGAGATCATTCCCAAACAGCGTCTAAACAGTCATCGTCTGGTTGAAGAATTTATGCTCATTGCCAACAAAACAGTTGCGCGCCACATAAAAAAAATCAGCCCGAACAAGAATGCGCTTCTGCCGTTTATTTATCGTGTGCATGAGAAACCGGATCAAGATAAAATGGATCGTTTTTTCGGATTTCTTTCGGCAATGCAAGTGCCGTACAAACCGGTTAAACGCATCACATCGCGTTATTTACAACGCTTGCTGGAATCCATTAAAGGCACAAAAGAAGAAATCATTATCGAAGAAGTTGCCTTGCGTTCCATGATGAAGGCGGTCTATTCGGAAATCAATATCGGGCACTTCGGGCTTGGTTTTAAGGATTACACGCACTTTACTTCACCGATTCGTCGCTACCCTGATTTGATGGTACATCGCTTATTACGCCTTTACAGCGGAAACCATGACAAAACATCAACCAAAGGTTTGCGCAAGCATTTGCACAAAGTAGCCGTACAGGCCACCAAAATGGAGCGGTTGGCCATGGAAGCCGAACGGGAATCAATAAAGCTTAAAAAGATGGAATACATCCAAAAATACATCGGCGAAGAATTTGAAGGCTTGGTATCGGGAGTGACCGCTTTCGGCGTTTTTGTGGAATTAAAAGAAACATTTGTTGAAGGTTTGGTTCCGGTTGAAGAATTGTCCGATGATTTTTACATTTATGATGAACAGACCTTTTCCATGATTGGTCGGGATACGGAACAAACCATTCGTTTGGGTGACGAAGTACGTATTAAAGTGCTTGATGTTGACTTTGAGAATCGTCGGGTACGTTTTTCATTGATCGAAAATTTAAGCGATGAACCTGGTCGTAGTGAGCATCGGACGCATTTGCTGCAAAAAGATCGGCAAAGACCAAAATCGCGAAGCAGAAAACGATCTAAAAGGAAATAAAAGGTTGCGGATCATCTGACTGATAGCTATCAGTCAGATGACAATCGGTCCGGGGACTGATAGCAATCAGTCCCCGGTTTAAGGTTGCTACCTTTTAAAAAGATTCGCTAAAATCTTTACGGGCTAAATTCCCTGTTACTCTTAACCCTTAACTTTTCTAAAACCGTTGGAATTGTTACAGAATGAAATGGACGACGCTTTTTAGTTTTTTATTCATCTTGGTTTCTTTTCTTTATGCGCAAACCGGCAAATCACCGGTCAACGCTTCCCTGCCTGTTCCCGATTCCCTGACAACCGATTCTTTGACCCTCGATTCGCTTACCACAGATTCACTGAAAAGCGACTCTCTGCAAAAAAACAAAAACACCCTGCAAGGCCCGGTTAAATACAGCGCCGATTTCATCTCTCTGGCCGATAGCGGAAACGTTATTATTCTAATCGGTCACGCCAAGCTAAAATACATGGACATGCAACTCACAGCCGCTTATATTCGTCTGAACCAGCGCAAAAAAACATTGTTTGCCAAAGGCCTCCCCGATTCCGTCGCACCGGACGGCACGCCGGTTATTACAGGGAAGCCCGTCTTTACCGAAAAAGGTCAGGAACCCATGATCGGCGACCAAATCGAGTACAACTTCTCAACCAAGCGCGGTAAAATCACCATGGGCAAAACCAAAATGGAGCCCGGCTTTTATCGCGGTGAACAGATTAATCGCATCGCAGACAGCACCCTGCTCGTTCGTAACGGTATTTTCACTTCATGCGAATACATCGATCATCCTCATTATTATTTTAAGAGCAATCGCATTCGCATTAAAATCAAAGATAAAATTGTCGCCAGGCCTGTCACCTTTTACATTGCCGATATACCGCTGGCCTGGTTCCCGTTTGCCATCTTTCCCAACAAACGAGGACGCCATTCCGGCATTGTTATTCCCAAATACGGTGAAGGTGCAACCACCGGCAAATTCCTGCGTGGGTTCGGTTATTACTGGGCGCCCAATGATTATTTTGATGCCTCGTTCTTAATGGATTTCTACGATCGCATCGGATTAGCCTACCGAACCAATATGCGCTACCGTGTGCGTTACAAATTGAACGGCCGTTTTAATGCCGAGTACTTTCCCAGAGATCCCGTTTCCGGAAGGCATGTGGAACGATGGCGTTTCCGCTTTGAACATCGCCAAATTATTGAGCCGGGTTGGAACA
>JALWEA010000471.1 GCA_027039465.1 Calditrichia bacterium
ATACTTTGTCCAAACAAAAATGCCACCGTAAAGTACGGTGGCATTTCATTTCAATCCTGTTTCTCGGTTCCGGGCGCTGTTTTAATTGCGTAACGGCTTGCCGGTTTTCAGCATGTGCTCCATGCGGTCCTGACTTAATTTTTCGCCGCACAAGCTGACAAACGCTTCTCGCTCCAAATCCAAAATATCCTGCTCGCGCACCGGTTTGGTAAACGAAGCTTTGTCGCCGCCGCACAACACCCAGGCCAGTTTTTCACCGATCAAACGATCATGCTCGGAAATCTTCCCCTGTTTAACAAAGTTTTTCAGCGAATCCTGCAGAACCAAAAAGCCGTCCATGCCTGGCAGAATCAAATCGTCCCGTTCTTCGGGCGGCGTGTAATCCTCGGCTAATTTCAAGACCGCCTGCTTGGCTTCGTAAATCAGATGATCCGGATTAATCACAATCGTATCGCTGCGTTTGAGATAGCCCAACTTAACCGCTTCTTTGGCCGAAGTGGAAACTTTGGCAAACCCGATGGTTTCAAAGGCTTTTTGTACCGGCGGGAACGGGCCCGGACGCATCTTGGCCATGGCATCTATGAAGTTCATCAGCACGCGTAAATTACCCCCTGCGCCGGGAATCAGCCCCACGCCAACTTCCACGGCGCCGCAGTAAAGTTCGGCCGAAGCCACAATTTTATCGGTCGCGGCCGAAATTTCAAAACCGCCGCCTAAGGTCAGGTTGAACGGCGCGGCCACAACGGGAAATTTGGCAAAACGCAGTCCCTGGCCGATATCCTGAAAATTCTTGCTTAACTTTTCAAGCATCTTCCATTTTTGGGCTTTACTTAATTCCAGAATCATCTGCAGGTTGGCGCCAACGGAAAAATTGGGCCCAAGGCTTCCGATGATCAAACCTTTAAAACCGTTGGCCGGCACCCAATGAATGACCTCCGCCAGCATATCCAGCATGGAACCGTCAATGGGATTCACATCCGCCTTTAAGACGCTGCGCAAATTCAAAAAGGCCACACCGTTGCCGATATCGTAAATGCTGGTGCTCCAGTTTTTCTTGACGCGCTTTCCTTCCAGTTTGGGTTGAATGAGTTTCGGGATTTCCGGAACGGGTTTGTGCGTTTTATCCGGAATCGAATAGTAGAACTGCTTCTTATTTTCCACGCGGTAGAAAGAGGGATGTTCGGTTTGCAGCATCTCCTTTACCCATTGAGGCACCTGCTTGCCCTCTTTCACCATGCGTTGCACCGAACGCACCGGATCGAGTGCATCCCAGATTTCGAAAGGCCCCAATTCCCAACCGAATCCCCAGCGCATGGCCCGATCGATATTGACAATATCATCGGCAATTTCCGGAATGCGATTGGCGGCGTAAATCAAAGTTTGGGACAATACTTCCCAGATGAATTTGCCGGCTTTGTCATCGCTGTATGCCAGGGAACGAATGCGATCCCCGACTTCGATGAAACTTTTGGCATTTTTTAATGAAGTAAAGCGCACCTTAACCTGAGGCTCGTACTCCAGAGTTTTGAAATTGATGGAATAAATTTTACCGTCGATTTTTTTGAAAAAACCGGCGCGCACTTTTTGGCCCAACAGTTTATGATCAATCATTTTCTGCAGATAATCCGGGATTTTGAAAATGTCGCGCCGTTCGTCATTCTCTCCTTTTTCATAAGAAGAAGTCGCCACATGGGCCAACGTATCCAGGCCGACCACATCGGCCGTGCGGAAGGTGGCGCTCTTCGGCCGCCCCAAAACCGGGCCGGTCAGCTTATCCACTTCTTCCAATCGCAATTGCATCTGCTGCGCCAAATTCATGGTGAGCATCATGCCGAACACGCCGATACGGTTGGCAATAAAATTGACCGTATCTTTGGCGTAAACAATCCCTTTGCCTAAAACTTCCCTGGAAAAATCCACAATGGTGTTCACCACTTCGTCGGTGGTTTCTTCACCGCGAATAATTTCCAGCAAGTGCATGTAACGCGGCGGATTGAAAAAGTGGGTCACCAAAAAATTCTTGCGAAATTCCACAGGCATGTCTTGCATCATGTCTTTGATGAGCAAACCGGACGTATTGGAAGAAACAATGCTGTCGGTGCGAACATAAGGCTGAATGCGTTTGAAAAGTTGCTGCTTCCAATCCAGGCGTTCGGCAATCACCTCGATAATCCAGTCCGCTTCTTTCAGATGCTCGATGTGCTCATCGTAATTCATGGGCGTAATGTATTTGGCATCATTTGGATTGTAAAAGGGTGCGGGTTTCAGTTTTAAGGCGGTTTGAATTCCCTTTTCCGAAAGCTCCTGCGTTAAATCGAACAACATGGAGGGAATGCCGGTATTGGCCAAATGCGCGGCTATCTGACTGCCCATAACCCCGGCGCCCAGGACCGCTACTTTTTTAATTTCTCTCATGGCAGCACCTCCTACATTCGCTCGATAATCGTGGCGATACCCTGCCCGGAGCCGATGCACATCGTTGCCAGACCGTACTTCCCGTTATTTTGTTCCATGACATTCAACAGCGTGGTTAAGATACGCGCTCCCGAGCAACCGAGCGGATGTCCCAACGCAATGGCACCGCCGTTCAAATTGATTTTTTCCATCGGCCAACCGGTTTTGCGGATCACGTAAAGCGACTGTGCGGCAAAAGCTTCGTTGAGTTCAATGTAATCAATATCATCAATGGTCATGCCGGCACGTCCCAGGGCTTTGGCCGAAGCGGGAATCGGGCCTTTACCCATCTTTTCCCATTCCACTCCGGCGACGGCACGTGAAATAATGCGCGCGCGCGGCTTCATGCCCAACTCGTCAGCCAACGTATTGCTCATAACCAACACGGCGGCCGACCCGATGCTGATGGGACTGGATGTCGCTGCCGTAACCGTTCCGTTTTTGTCGAACACCGGAGGCAGGGAACGAATCTTCTCGATGTCCGGTTCACGCGGGCCTTCGTCGCGATCAATCACATTGCCGTTAAATTCAATGGGCACGATTTCATTCTTGAAACGACCCTGAGCATGAGCATCCAAAGCTTTACGATGGGAAGCAATGGAAAATTCTTCCTGATCTTCGCGGGAAATATTCAATTCTTTGGCCAAATTCTCGGCCGTTTCTCCCATGCCGATGTAAAAATTCTTTTTGACTAATTCCGGGTGAAAACTGGGATTGTAACCGCCCATGGGTACCGAAAACATGTCTTCGGTTCCGACGGCAATGCCGCAATCCAGATCGCCCGCTATGATCGCCTGATTCAGTTGATGCACCGCATCCATGGAAGAGCCGCAAAAACGGTTGACCACTTTAGCGCCGGCCTCTTTGGGTATTCCGGCCAAAACCACGGCAGCCCGCGCCAACAACATACCCTGGGTGGCCTCCGGAAAAGCGCAGCCCAAAACAATATCTTCGATTTTTTCAAGCGGCAGTTTTGGATTTCGTTTTAACAATGCTTTAATGACTTCGGCGCTCAAGGTGTCGGGTCGGATGCCGATCATTTTTCCGTTCTTGACGCCAATGGGACTGCGAACGGCATCAACGATTACCGCATATTTTTCAGACATGATGAACTCCCTTCGTTTTTCAAAACTTAAAATTTCTTACAACATATATTGGCCGTGCTCGTACAAGGTGTCCGCCAATTCCCGACGCATTTGAAACAGGTTCAAACGCAAATTGGTCGGTTCGGACAAGACAGCCAAATCGGCTAGGGCTTGCTCTAACTCGTGCCCTTCTTCGATAGCCAGCAAAGCGGTGCGCGCATTGGCCGCAATACGCTGAGCCTTAATTGCCGTGCCTATTTGCGCGATGTGCATACGAATGGCTTCATAGCCGTTTTTCTCAACATATTGCGTGACCCTAGCCAAAACACTGTCCATAACGTAAATATCCGTGAACATATCGGCCAAAATTTCCATCAGCTGTTGTTCATGCGGCAAGCTCTGACCGTAACGAATGATGGATTCATTGAATACGTATAAGGTAATCGCCTTGGCATATTCCAAAGCAATTTTTTCTTTTTGCAAAATATCGCTTTCGATTTCGATTGGAATGCCCCGCAGCAAACGTTCGTTTTCCTTAATCTTATCCCGGATAGGTAATTCTTCCAACAATGCTTTTTTGAGAAAATGGCCGGTAATGATTTGCCGGTTGATTTCGTTGGTGCCCTCGAAAATACGATCCACACGCGTATCGCGCACCATGGCAGCCATAGGATAATCTTCGATATAACCGTAACCGCCGAAAATCTGCAGCCCGTCATCCGTATTTAACCAGTGGGCTTCGGTACCGAAAACCTTAGTCATGGAAGCTTCGGTGGCAAAGGTGCCAATAGCCTGCACGATCTTTTGGTAGTAATCTTCCCCGCTATGATCGACTTGACTGATGGCCGCGTCAATATCGCCAACCGTACGATAGAGGATGCTTTCCAGATCGTAAATGCGGATCATCATGTTTGCAAATTTGGATTTAATTGCGCCGAAATTGGCAATGGGCTGGCCGAACTGATGCCGTTGCAAGGCATATTTTACCGCTTCGTCGATAGCCGCTTTGGAGCCTCCCAACACGGCAGCGCCCAATTTGTACCGTCCGATATCCAGCGTGTTAAAGGCAATGTGATGCCCTTTGCCCGGAATGCCTAATAAATCTTCCACAGGGACGGGAACGTCGTTCAGTGTAACGCTGACCGTGCTCGAGCCTTTATAGCCCATTTTCTTTTCTTCCGCGCCGATTTCCACGCCGGGTAAATCCATGTTGACAATGAATCCGGTAAATTTCTCACCATCGATTTTCGCGTAGCAAATCAATGTTTGGCACCAACCGCCGTTACTGATAAACTGCTTGGTGCCGTTGAGAATGTAATGCTTACCGTCTTCGCTCAGCCTGGCCGTTGTTTTTGCCGCCAGGGCATCGGTACCGGCGCCAGGCTCGGTTAAAGCATAAGACCCGATCCACTCACCGCTGCCCAATTTAGGCAGGTACTTCTTTTTTTGCTCCTCCGTACCAAAGAGCACGATGGGTAAAGTGGCAATGCCCGTATGGGCCGAAAAGGTGACCATAAAGGAACCCGATTCCCCTCTGGCGATTCGTTCGTTCACCAGAGCGGAGGTCACTTTGTCCAAACCAAGACCGCCGTATTCTTCCGGAATATCGATGCTTAACATCCCCAGTTCGCCCAATTCACGCATTAATTGGCGAGACAATTCCGGGTTGTACCGCTCGATTTCCTTCTTTTTCGGTAGAATCTGTTCTTCAGCGAATTCCCGGGCAATACGTCCGATCTCTTCCTGCTCTTCGCTGATGTCATCTACCGTAAAAATTTTACGACGGCCAATGGGTTCCACAATAAATCTTCCGCCGACAGCCATAAACAACTCCTTCCGTTGTTTTATTATAAAAATGAAAAATGGATATTCGTCCCATTCACCCGGCCCTACGCAATGCAAACAACAAACGACTTCTACCCACAAATAATATAGTAAAAAATAAATGAATGTCCAGTCAATTTTGAAGTATTTAATAAAAATTTTGTTAAAAACTTTACCAGTTTATGAATGGCACCATGTTGGAAAATTGGTAATGAAATTGAATGAAGGCCCTGTTTAAATAACGAGGCTAGGAAGGCAGGACTATGCCGTAATGCTGAGTAGAATGAGAAGCCGATACATTCTCAAATTCTAGAAAAAAAGACAAAGAACAAAAGATTGAATGGTTTTATTTTAAAAAGAAAACCGGGAAAGAACAAGGCGAAGTTGGTCGGCTTCTGAAATTCCTTAATCATATTTAAGTACGATTTACCACCGTTAAGGGTAAGGTTTCATTTAAAAGAAAATCCATGATATTCAGGCGTTGAATACCGTGGAAATCCTGTCCCCAGTATTCATCCATGGACAGAACGTATTTTGGATAATTGTCCCGTATTTTGAGCAAAACGCCAAATTCACGTTCAACGGTTTTCTCGGATTCCAAAAGATAAGCCACCTGAATGTATGCTTTGGCGTTTTCTTTTTCGATAATAAAATCGATTTCCTGATTATCGAGCATGCCGATATAAACGCGATAGCCTCGTTTTTTGAGTTCCAAAAAGACAATATTTTCGAGGAGAGCCGAAATATCTCCTTCCCGAAATCCGAGAACGGCGTTCCGAATCCCGATATCGGCCAAAAAATATTTTTCATTGGTCTCAAGGTATTTTTTCCCTTTCAAATCATAGCGTTTGGCTTTGTAAAGAATGAACGGCTGCTCAAGATATCTTAAATAATTGTAGATCGTTTCCATGCTCACCGAACGAAATTCTTTCTTCAGGAAATGAACAACTTTCTTTGCCGAGAAAACGTTTCCGATATTATCGAATACAAAATAAACGATCTTTTCCAAAAGATTTACATTGCGGATGCCATTTCTTAAAACAATATCCTTAAGAAGAATACTGTCAAAAATCGCGGAGATATATTGATAAATAATTTCATCCTGCATCTCCATTTGATGGATGCCGGGAAATCCGCCATATTTCAGAAATTGCTTAAAAAGAAGCTTTTTATCCTTATCGCCGGAAAAATAGCAAAACTCGTCAAAGGTGAGCGTATAAACCGGAATTTCAATGTACCTGCCGCTTAACAATGTAGCCAATTCCGAAGAGAGCAAGCTGGAATTTGAACCGGAAATATAAATATCGGCAACTTGATCGCTTAAAAATGAATTTACAGCCATTTGCCATTGCTCGATCATCTGAACTTCATCAATGAACAAAAAAAAGGAACCGGTCTTGCCCTTAAAATAGTTCGTAACATAATGGTGCAGGTCTTCGGACTTTTTGATGAAAGAAAAGTTCATGGATTCTTTATTAATATACAGAATATTTTCCGACGGTATGGCTCTGTTCGCTTTCAAATGATCCATCAAAAGCTTCATCAGCGTACTTTTTCCGCTGCGCCGAATGCCGCTAAATATTTTTATAATCGATTTACCAATGAATGGTTCTACTTTTTTGATGTAAGATTCGCGATTAAACATTTACTTTTCCTTTGGTATTTTTTCGATATAACGTAAAGATAATAGATTTTAAAGAATAATTCCAGTATATCGAAAAGTTTTTGCAATTTAATGCTTACGATTTTTAGTTTAGATGAAAGAATCATCATAAAACCCGCAAAGGACAAGGGAAAGTTGGGAACTTGGAACTGATTCTGAGAAGAACCGATTTGTTTTAAATTATGTATCGCTAAGAATATTTCAAAAACCGTAAACGCTAAAGAGCTTGACATTCCCTGATAATATTTTATATTCTAACTATGGCAAAGAAAAACGAAACCGTTAAAGATTTTTACGATCGTTCTTACAAAAAATTGTTCAGTCACCCTGGCTTTGTCAAATATCTTTTGCAAGGCTTTGTGCGCATGAAATGGGTGGAGCTGATCGACTTTGACAAGATAACCTTGCAACGGGTAAGCTTCATTGATCGTCTTTTTGAAAAAAAGGAAGCGGATCTCATTTGGAAGCTGCCGTTAAAAGAAGGCTCGGAAATTTATCTGTATTTGCTTTTGGAATTTCAATCGAATGTAGATAAAAATATGCCCTTGCGATTTGCCAGTTATATTTTAAATCTTTATGCTGCCGAGCTGAACAAAAGTAAGAACAAGAAATTGCCGGTGGTTTTCCCGTTGCTGCTTTACAATGGGAAACCGCGTTGGTACGCGGCCAAAAGTCTTCAGGAGATGGTTGAATTAGCGCATCCTTCTTTGCGCGATTATTTGCTTCGATTTAAATATTTTACGATTGATATCGGTAGTTTTAGCAAACGAAGCTTGGTTAAACTTAAGAACAATTTGGTGAGCGCTATTTTCCTTTTGGAAAACGCCCAGAACGAAAACGAATTGGAAGACGTTTTAGAAGAGATCATTGGAATTGTTAAATCGGAGATGGATGCAAACTTAGTGGCCACATTTGGCGATTGGTTTGAAATGTTAATGAAGAGAGCCACAAATACCGAAATAAAAATCAAAGAAATAATAAGCCAAGGGAGTGAACATACCATGTTGGTGGAAACTTTACAGGAAATACAGAAAAAATGGGTAGATAAAGGTTGGAAAAACGGATTACAAGAAGGTATGCAAAAAGGTCTGCAAGAAGGTATTCAAAAAGGGAAAAGAGACGGCATACAAGAAGGTATCATAAAAACGGCAATGCGGCTATTAAAAGAAGGTTTTGATGTAAATCTTATTGCCCGAGTTACCGGATTATCCGCAAAAGAAATTGA
>JALWEA010000472.1 GCA_027039465.1 Calditrichia bacterium
GAAGACCACCTATTGGCATTCAAGCGACTGCAAACCGAAAGTCTTCATTGTAGAAAATACCTTTCCCTTAATTCAACCCAAAGATACTTTGCAAAATTTGGCCCACACCAATCTTCTTTTCAAGCGCAAAGCCACGACCAACTTCTTTGATTTGGCCGGGCGCCGCACGTTGGTTATGGGCCAAGAAAACGGCGGCTTTGATGAAGTCTGGGTGCATCCGCTGCGCATTGCGCGGGATTTCCGCGTCGGAATTCTGCAAGGTAATGGGGTCGTCTGGCTCAATTCTTTGTCTCCCGAAATTGAAATCCGGCCCGAATCGATTACCCGTATTTACCGGACTCCGGTAGGTGAAATCAAAGAAATACTCTTTGCCTCGCTGGAAAAGCCGGGCATGGTGCTGCATTGGCAAAATCTATCAGAACGTCCGCTGAAGCTTATCCTGAAATTTCGCGACGATTTGCGTTTTATGTGGCCGTATGATGAAAAGGCGCTGGGCAGTCTGTTTTACGGGTACGATTCCCAAAGCGGCACATTGACCGTTCAGGATACCACTGGACAATTTGTCTGCCTGTTCGGGGCAAGTCAAAAGCCGGTGCAGCGGGTAAGCGGCGCTTTTAAGGATGTTGTCTGGCAAGGCAACGCTTTGCACGGTTTACCGGACACGCTGAATCAGGTGTACCACGCCGCTGTTTACGAATTAAATGCGGGTAATCGCTTTGCCTTGAATTTTGTCATCACCGGAACCAATCAGGGTAGGGAAGAAGCGCTGCAAGTTTTCCGTCAATTGATGCAACACCCGCGGTTGGAATACGAAGCCATGGTCAGGCATTACCGGCGGATTTTGAATGATTACGTCAACATTCAAGGACCGGATTCGGTTTTTAACGCCCTTTGGCAATGGGCCCTTGTGGGTGTGGATCGCTTTTTTACGCGTACACCACAATTGGGTGAAGCCTTAGTGGCCGGATTTGCCACCTCGGATCGCGGTTGGGACGGCGGCAGCAAAAACAGCGGACGACCAGGTTATGCCTGGTATTTCGGGCGCGACGGTTGTTGGTCAGCCTTTGCCGTGGATGATTACGGCGACTTTGAAATCGTTAAAAAGCAGTTGCAATTCTACCAAAAATTTCAGGACTTGTCCGGTAAAATTTTTCATGAACTTTCCACTTCAGGCGTGGTGCATTACGATGCAGCCGACGCCACGCCGCTTTACGTGATTTTGGCAGCGCATTACCTGCGGGCCTCCGGCGATGTGGATTTCATTAGACAAAGTTGGTCACACATCAAAAAGGCCATGGATTTTCTGTATTCCACCGATACGGACGGCGACGGCCTGATTGAAAATAAAAATGTCGGGCACGGTTGGGTGGAAGGCGGAAAACTATGGGGTTCCAGTCCGACCTTTTATTTGGCGGCTTTGTGGGCACAAACACTCAAAGACGCGGCTTATATGGCAAAGGTGCTGCGAAAAAATGTTTTGCACGATCAATACGCGCGGGACGCGATTAAAGTCCGAAAAATTTTGAACAGCGATTTTTGGAATGCCAAAGACCGTTTTTATTATTACGGCAAATTGGGCCCGCATCGCTACAATGCCCAAAAAACCGTACTGCCGGCCGTGGCCATGTATTATCGCCTGTTGGATGCCGACAAAACCGGCACCATGCTGGATGCTTACGCCGACGATAATTTTTCCACGGATTGGGGCGTGCGCATTCTCAGCGCCAAATCGCCGCTGTTTAATCCGAAGGGCTACCACGAAGGAAGCGTTTGGCCCTTGTACACGGGCTGGACGTCGCTGGCGGAATACGCGTACGGGCGACCGGTGCAGGGATTTGTACATTTGCGCAATAACATGGCCATCAAAAAGCATTGGGCTTTGGGATTTGTGGAAGAAGTGATGAACGGCGCCGTGTACAAGCCAGGTGGTGTGTGCCCGCATCAGTGCTGGTCGGAAACTAATGTGGTTGATCCCGCGATTCACGGTATGCTGGGTTGGCGTCCCATGGCTTTGGAAAACAAAGCGGTTGTCAAACCGCAATTTCCTTTGGATTGGAATCGCGTTCGGGTGCGGAATTTGCGGGTCGGTTCGTCACGCGTTGCTTTTTCGATGCAGCAAGATTCAACGCGAACGCAATTTCATTTTAAGCTGCAAGAAGGAAAACCGATGCAAATCGAATTTTACCCGCCGGTAGCCGACGGAATGCAAATCACTGCCGTAATCGTGGACGGTCAATCCGTTCAGGCGGATACTTCCCGTTTATTCGGCGCTTTCAGACACCCGATTGTTTTTAATTTAAAAGATTCGACGAAAGTTATTTTGCGTCATCACGGCGGCATTGGCCTGTTGCCGTTTTTGCCCGATCCGGCACCAGGTGACCGTTCACAAGGCTACCGCATTATTAAAACGCAATTTTCCCATGGCAGATTGATCGCAACATTAAAAGGTAAAGCGGGAAGCGTAGGACATTTTCGCGTAAAAGTGTTTGATCGACCCATCCGATCGGTGCAAGAGGCGAGCATCGAGGGGATTGATGCAAAGGGAATTGTGAAATTAAGCGTGCCGTTTGGGAAATCAAAGCAAGATTTTGTCAGCAAGAAAATTGTAATACATTGAAACCTTTGAAAAAATACTGTTATTTTGAAATTTTTCA
>JALWEA010000473.1 GCA_027039465.1 Calditrichia bacterium
ACGCTTTCTCAAATAATTCTTCAATCATGGACATGATTATATCTCTCCTGTTTTTTGTAATCCGGAAAAATATAATCATTTTTTTGTTGACATTTCTAATTTACCCACTCAAAACTAAAAAGAACCACCTTTTTTTTGTCGAACAAATCGGCCGTGCGGTATGGTTCGCATCCAAACGATCGCCTTGCTTAGGCATCCGCATGAAGTTCACTCCGGGCCGAATAAATGACGCGATACGCCAAACGCAACAAAACCAAAGTAAGACGCTAATTGGTCTCAAAATAAAAATCAACCGATAACAGTATAAACCACGCGGGTTGATTCCAACTATGCGCTCTGTTTTTCCTTAACAGACCGGCGCTGGTTCATCCGGTAACTAACGTGCCTTCCGAAGTCGGAAACCATAAGAGGAATTCGTGGTAACCACGCGGCCAGGGGTTCGGATAGAAACACGCAGCTCATTTGCGCCACTGCTCCAGCTGCCCCCACGCAGCACACGGTAAAACCCGGAAGACGGCCCCATGGGGTTTTTGCGCGCACTTTTTCCGTAATAGCTATCGTCATACCAATCCAGACACCACTCGTAAACATTACCGCTCATATCATACAACCCTAATTCATTGGGCTTCTTTTGCCCCACAGGATGCGTATTCCCCTTCGAATTGTACCAGTACCAAGCCACAGAATCCGCATTGTTGCCACCTGCAAATTTGAAACCGTGTGATTTGCGGCCGCCACGGGCCGCATATTCCCACTCCGCCTCGGTTGGCAAACGGACGGCCGTACCTGTTTTTTTCGACAACCAACTACAAAAGGCCGATGCATCGTTCCAGCTCACATGAATTACCGGATGATTATATTCGCTTTTGGGTCTTATTTCATTCCTGCCATTATATCTCCAGTCTATTCCATTTTTAACGTTCCATTTTCCTTTTTCCAAAACCCAACTATATCCTTCTTTTTCCGCATCGGTTTTGTAACCGGTTTCCTTTACAAATTGCGCAAATTGAGCAACAGTTACCTCATATCGACTTATGTAGAACCCATCCACATACACCTCGTGCACCGGTTTTTCATTATCATAGCAATTGCTCTGCTCAGCGGTGCAACCCATTTTAAATGTGCCACCTTCAACCCACACCCATTCCAAGCCCAAAGGATTGGAAGAAGTATCGACTGCACTTCCGTTAGAACTCGGCTCCATCAAGTGTTTTTCTCCGGCATTGGGCGCTATCTTCGAACGGGTGGAACCGCTGCTATCCATCTCTGCGTTTTTTTTATTTATTTCCACGGTTTGCGAATATGCCGGCGATAAATGGAAAACCACCAGCCACAGAAGAATAAAAACGGACAATCGCTTCATAGCCGTTTCCCAATAACGAACCGAGGAGAGCAAAGAGTTTCGGCAATTGCTTGCTGCGAAAAAAGTAGCAGGCAAACCAAATAGCGATGTCAACACATCCGCCTCCGTCAACCTTACAAAGCCACTTCGTCGGAGAACCTGTCTCTTTTTTCTCATGCCATACTCCCACCAAGTTTTCGCAGCTCGTTACTGCTTGTTATCCAGAATGCTGCGCACTTTTTCCAATAAAGAATTCGGCGAAAACGGTTTCTGCAAAAACTGAACTTTTTCTTCCAATATTCCGTGCCGGATTACCGCATCATCCGTATATCCGGACATATACATCACCTTCATTTCGGGATGGATCGGAAGTAACCGTTCAACAAGCTCGGCGCCGCTCATTTCGGGCATTACCACATCGGATAAAATAAGATGGATTGGTTTTTTGTATTTCTCGCATTTTAACAAAGCGCTGCCTCCGTTGGCCGCTTCCAGGACATTGTATCCGTGTGATCTTAATATTTCACAAACCAAATTGCGTAAATTATCCTCATCCTCGGCCACCAAAATGGTTTCGGTACCCGTTAAAGATTCGGAGGATACTGTTTTGCTTTTTACGGGTTCAGCCGGTTCTTTTACGCAGGGAAAATAGAGCTTAAACGTACTGCCGATACCTTTTTCACTATAAACATTAACAAAGCCCCCGCTCTGCTTTACGATACCGTATACGGTTGCTAACCCAAGCCCGGTACCTTTGCCTTCTTTCTTGGTTGTAAAAAAGGGCTCGAATATTCTTTTTTTCGTTTCCGCATCCATTCCCGTTCCCGTATCGCTTATGGAGAGCATTAAATATTTTCCCGATCTAATTTCCAGATCTTCCCAATAAAAAGATTGTTTAAATACAATATTTTTCGCTTCAATGGTTATTTTCCCTCCCATTGGCATGGCATCGCGAGCGTTAATTACAAGGTTCAAAACAACTTGTTCGATTTGGGAAGGGTCCGCCTTAATATGACAAAGATTCGGTTCTAAAATGGTATGCAGTTCGATGTTCTCGCTTATTAGGCGGTGCAGCATTTTATTCATATCTTCAATGATGCGTTTAATATCCAGAACGACCGGTTGCAATACCTGTTTACGACTGAACGCAAGCAATTGGCGTGTTAAACTTTCCGCACGACGTCCGGCTAAACTGATTTGGTTAAGTTGCTGATATATGGGGTCGTCTTTTTTTAAACGCATTAACATCAATTCGCTATAACCATTTATTACGGTAAGCAGATTATTAAAATCGTGGGCGATACCACCGGCAAGACGGCCGATGGCCTCCATTTTTTGCGTCTGTCTAAATTGTTCTTCCAGTTCACGTAGCTCACTAATATCCGAAGAAACAAAAATCATAGCGAATTCTTTATTTTTTTCATTGCGGATTAAGGAAGTGGATAGTAGCACAGGAAATTCCGTGCCATCTTTTTTCTTTTGGAAAAGTTCGCCTTTCCAACCGCCTTTTTTGGTTTGTACGAATATCTCTTCAAATAATTCTTTGGCATTGTTTCCGGAGTAAAATAAAGTAATCGGTTGACCTATCACTTCATCTTTGGAGTAACCATAGGTATTTAGAAACGATTCGTTTACGAAAATGATTTTTCCCTGCATATCCGTAATGCATATACTTTCACTAATGCTTTTTACAGCATGGGCAAGTAGTTTGGCCTCCTTTTCAATTTTTTGGCGTGCCTTCTTTTCTTTTTCCAGGTCGAGCATTTTTTTCTCAAGTTTTTTAATTAAGCGCTCGTTATAGAGTTTGAATATTTTTCTCTCGTCGTCAAGAAGGGCTTGCCTTGGTTTAAGCGTTCCTTTTTCGGTTTCTTTCAGTATGTCAGCGATAATTTTAAGAAATACTTCCGGTTCCTGAGGCTTGATTATGAATTTTGATGCGCCTAAACTAAGCGCTAATTCTTTATCCTTTTTATCGGTATACGTGGCGGTATAAAAAACAAAAGGTATGTCTTTCAAATGCTCATCTGTCTTGACCCTGCGGCATAATTCAAACCCATCCATAACCGGCATTAGGATATCGGATATGATTAAATCAAAAGCAGTGCTATTCAATTTCTCTAGAGCTTGCTGGCCGTTTACAGCGGTTTCCACTTCATATCCGCTACCTTTGAGCAGGCTTTCCAAAAAATATAAATTTTTATTATTATCATCCACAATCAATATTTTCATCATTTCTTATCCCCTAAGCATCCAAAAATTTACTAATCTGATCTAAAAACGTTTCCGGATTGATCGGTTTTTCAAGATAGCCCGTACAGCCTGCGTTTAATGTTTTTTCTCGATCCCCGACCATGGCATAAGAAGTGATGGCTATAATCGGGATATCCTTTCCTTCGTCCAACTTCCGAATCTTTTTTGTCGCCTCATAACCGTCCATTACCGGAAGCTGCATATCCATTAAAATCAAATCAGGCTTTTCTTCTTTTACAGCTTTTACCCCGGCAGCACCATCCCAAGCTTCAACAACTTGATATCCAGCATTTACCAAAATGAATCGGATCAGATACATGTTGGCTTCATTATCCTCAACCACAAGTACTTTTTTCATCTTTCCGTCCTATCGGATTGTACGACCTTAGTTAAAATAATGGTAAACACGCTTCCTTTTCCAAATTCACTCTTCGCTGTAATTGTGCCGCCCAAAAGTTCCGTCAACCTATAACAAAGATGCAATCCCAGCCCGGTTCCTTCGTATTTCTTTGACGAAGACATATCCAGTTGCTGAAACGGCTTAAACAATTTCTTCATGTCTTCTTTTTTTATTCCTATGCCCGTATCACTAACAGATATTTCCACCTTGTCCGATGCCAAATACTTTCCCGTGATACTTACCAAACCTTCGTCAGTAAATTTAATGGCATTGCTAACCAGATTGATAAGTATTTGCTTTACGCGGCGTCTGTCGCTAGTCATCTTTATTTGTTCGTCAACATCCGCTTCAAGCCGTATTGATTTCCCGACTAATAAAGACGACGACTCTTCAACAACCTCATCAACGAGCTCTTTCAGAGAAAATTCCGTAATATCCAGATCTATCCTACCGGCCTCGATTTTAGAAATATCCAAAATATCATTGATGAGATTGAGTAAATGCTTGGCACTGTTCTTAACCATGCTCAATTGTTTTTTCTGCTCTTCGTTCAATTCTCCGGCCATGCCCATCAATAACAGGCCCGTAAACCCAATTATTGAGTTAAGCGGGGTGCGCAGTTCGTGACTCATAGAAGCTAAGAACATACTCTTAAGGCGATCAAGTTCCTTAAGCTTTTCATTTGCTTTTTCCAATTCCTTAGTACGCTCAGCGACTTTGATTTCCAGACTATCCCGCGCTTCGCGTAATGCTTCTTCGGCCTGCTTGCGTTCGGTAATATCTGCTATGGAGCCCAATATACGGTAGGTTTTTCCTTGGTCGTCGGTCAGAGCAGCGGAGCGGTCGGATACCCAACGATAGGACCCGTCTTTATGCCTTAACCTATATTCAAGTGTAAGCAAACCTTCCGGATTTTCTATAAAATCATTAAACTTCCGGATAATTTTATTTTTTTCATCCGGATGCAAACGTTTTTCCCATTCTTGCAAAGTGTTTTCAATTTCATTGTCAGTATACCCTAGTATGGCTTTCCAGCGCGGCGAAAAATAGACGGTGTCATTTAAAACATCATAATCCCAGATACCCGTATTGGAAGCTTCCACTACGAGCGACAGCCGCTCTTCACTCCGTTTAATGGCCTCTTCCGCTTCTTTAATCTTGGTAATATCAATTCCAATAAATACGGCCGCTTTATTATTCCCATATTTTTGTCCTATAATCAGATGGGTGTATTTCTTCCCATTTGCTATTGCGTTAATTTCCTGATATGCTTGTTTATTTTCACTGCCAAAAAATTCCTTCACAAACTGAACAAACTCGGGACTACTTCCCATAAAACCAAGGCGTTTGCCTACAAATTCTTCTTGCTTGACATTAAAAACCTTAGCAAGGCTGCGGTTAACACCCAAATATCTTAAGTCCGAATCAATCCAGGATATTGTACCAGGTACCGCATCTAATATGGTTTGCAGTTGTTCCTTAGCATTATCAAGAGATTCCGTACGGGATTGAATTTGTTCCATCATTTTATTGAAGCCTACGCTCAAACGGCCAATTTCATCGTTGCTTTGCGGTTTTACACGGACCGTATAATTGCCTGTCCTCGTTACCTGCTCTATCTTATCGGTTAATAGAAGGATCGGATCGGAAATTCGTTTTTGAATTAGGGCCGCTAAAACGGAAGCGATAACTATACCAATAAACAAAGCTAAAATAACGGTTAATATATTGTGCAAAAGTGAATTTCTGCGTTCCGAAGTATCTAATCGTACATAAAGCGTACCCAGCAATTCCCCATCATCTGTTATTTTTGTAGAAACGGTTATATATCTTTTGAAAAATTGTATTTGTTCCTGCGGATCTTTAGTAAATGTGTAATCCCTGTAGCCTTTTTTACCATAAGTGGCAAACAAATTACCGGCACTATCGTAAATCCAGGCATTAACGATATCCCTTTCCGTTTCGAGAGAAGAAAGGATTCTTTCGGCATCGCGTTTATCAAGGAATTGTAAGGAAGATTTGGTATTTGCGGCAAGAAGCCGAGCAGCAGATATTAACTGTTTTGCAGTAACATTTCGATAATCTTTCCATTGGTTATAAATAATATAGATGGCAAAAACGGCCATAACCACAGATGCGGTTAGAAGCTGCATTAAAATTAATTTGGTTTTTATAGAAGATTTTTTATCCTTCATCATATTCAGGTTACTCATGTCCTTCGGTTAAGATAGCCAGCCTTAAAAGCTGCGCACTAGCAAAAAGCCCCGCTCGTCTTAAAGCTCTGGGATTAATTTCCAACTTTACTTCTCCGTCTTTCATAATAAAATTTACGGCTCCGCCTTCGTCTGTAAAACCAGGCACTTCGCTTACGGTTAAAATAGGTTTATTTTTTATTTTTTGCAGTAGTGGTTTTATCTGTTCTTTTTCAGAAGCCGATATAAAAAGAATATGACAATCGATACTATCTTCTAAAGAAGTATAACGTTCTATTTGTATTTTCCTTTTATAAACCGTTTTTTTTGCTGCTATTTCGCGCAGAGGTGCAATAATTTTACTATCACCGAAAACACCGATTTTAAAATTTTTCGAGGTATCGGCATCTAACCAATAAATATACTTTGAAAAGTTGTAAAGAAATATCGCTTTTATCTTATAATTATAATCCGACTCGCTTTGAGCTTGTAAACCGCCATATAACAGGATTATCGATAGAATGAAAATCGTTTTTATCATTTGTTTCATATATAAAAGTTTCCTATTGGGAAATATTAAAAGTCTAATTTTAACAAGCTTAAAAAGAAAATAAAAAAACCGTTTGGAAAACTCAAATACAAAGCGCACATTTTTTAATTTTTATTATCTCAATGCGCAAAAGGTAGGAGTAAAAATTAATTATTTATTTCTTTACAAACCGGAATATCCCGCGAACTAAGAATGGTTGTTTTTCGTTAGCCAAAATGAGGTTGGCATTAAATCATTTGTCTGACCACAATTTTAACTGCTTAAAAAGATAGCCGGTTCTACATTTATTTTACAGCAACCTGCGCTCATTGCATTTGCCACGCGCTAAGTATTTTCACTTAGCGACAATCTTCTCACCAGACGAATTCGCGCCCAGCGTGCTCGCATCAGGTGCGTAAACTATTCGTCATACACTTATGATAGATTCTTGGTTTCGAAATTTGAGAGTTTATCTCTAACATTTTTAGTTGTTGCCTTTATTACTTAACCCATCCTCTAACCCATTCCCTGATACATCAGGAAAGGGGAATTAAGATGGTACATGGTCTTTCTAAATTTCAAATATTTTTGTTTAGCATTTAAGATTAATTTAATTCTAATGTCTGTTAAATTAATCTTCTGATAATTTTTTTATATCTCGTATTTTATTAAGCTCATTATTAAACCTTTAAATCATTAGTTGAAGTCCGGCAATCTTTTGGATAAACCACCCTTCAAATACTTTACTCTGATCTAATTCTGTTCTTTCTAAATCACATACTTGTTTATAATGTGAATAAAATTCTTTAATAAATTATTTGATAATTCATCAATTTCTCTTGTAATATCATTTTCTGTTTTCATAAATACCACTAAAAATTTTCTTTAAAAGTAAATTAGTTATTTAAAATATTATAATTTTGATTTCATTTTTTTAATTTTTTCATGGTTAAGAAGATAAACATAATATGAGGTTATTTCATCAATATTTTCATTATTAAAAGCCAAAGCCTCCGAAGGATAAATCTTTGCTGCAACTTTCAATGCTGATTTAATATCCTTTCCTTTATCTAATTCATCTAAAATAATTTTATCATATTTGATTTCTAATAAAGACCTTTCACTGAGCTGTTTTTCAAATTCAACAGTAGATCTTTCATATAAATCCAATAATTCTTTAGCGGTATCCATATTTTCCTTATTAATTTTTTATAAAATATTGTTGTAATTTAAAAAGATCATTTGTGAATTGAAACTTAAAAAAATTTGAATATGTTATTATTGGTTATATACCAAGCTGCTAACGAATAGGCTAAACCGTCGCCGATATAATTCACTCCCGCCGCAAATTAGCAGGATACTTCACAACTTCACCGCCCTGACAAATCGCGCCGGCTGAAGGCGTCTGGTTGAGCGTTTTGTTGCATTATTGTTTTTATTTTAAGCACGATTTTCCAAACGGAGATTTTATTATTCCAATTTCACAAAGGAAGATAATAAAAACGTTT
>JALWEA010000474.1 GCA_027039465.1 Calditrichia bacterium
TTCCGACACGGCATCAAAACTATTGAGCAATAAATTCATGATCACTTCTTTTAAAAGCCCGTCGTCGCCGTTAATTTCAGGCAAATCCGGCGCTAAGTCCAACTGTAAATCTACCTGCTTCCGATTTAAACGATATTCCAGCAAGGCTAATACTTTTCGAACGGATTCATTCAGATCCACGGCTTGCCTGGTCGAAGCCGACTTCCGCGAAAATCCCAATAACTTTTGTACCACCGCTTCGATATGCTCCAGGCCTTCGTTCATCAATTGCAGATATTTTTCGACTAATTCCCTGTTTTCCGGTTCTTTTTGAATGGCATACAAACAATGCTTGATGCCGTTCAAAGGATTATTGATTTCATGGGCAACACCGGAAGCTAATCGGCCCACGGAGGCTAATTTTTCGGCCTGATAGATCTGTTTTTGGGCCAATAACAGTTGCTCTTTGGAAGCGGCCAGGCGTTTGCGCAACATTTCGAAATGACGGATCAGGGCGCCCACCTCATCTTCGCGTTCCGGCAACGACAGGTCTGCGCCCGATTCCAGTTCCATGGCATCCATAGCCTTGACCAAAACTTGCAGCGATTGAACGGTGCGATCGATTAGATAGCGCAAAACCAACAAAACGGCCACGGTTAGCAAAACAGTGATAGCCAAAAGCAGAAGAAACAAATGCCCGATTTCCCGGCGGGTAGATTCGGCATCGAAGGCGATTCGCAAAACGCCCCATCGTTTTCCGGAAATTCGCAAGGGCAACACCGTTTCCACGATCCAACCCAACGACGGTGATTTGTAAATGCCGCTGATCAATCGGTCTGTTTGCGAAAGACGCAGAGACAGCGAATCGTTTAAAACGCGGTTGTACATTTGCGGATTACTGTGTGCGATAACACGACGTTGGTTGTCCGAAATTACAATGGATCGTATGGCGGGCACTTTGGCTTTTAAATCGGAGATGTACGATTCCAGCAGGTCTTCCACCTGAAAATTTTCGTTTTCTCCGTAAATCAGGGCATCCAATACCGAAATGCCGAAGGCCTGTGTAATCGACTCTGCATTTTGTTGCAATTGTTGCAAAATCATCGAGCGCCACTGGATTAAAATCCCGAAAGAAATTAAAAGCATAAGACCGATAACCACGCCGCCGATGACGGACAACATCTTAATGCGTAAACTTTTTTTTCTTGGCGTAGATTGCATTAGTGCCCCTCCGCCGTTTTTACCAAAGGCAGCAATACAAGATAATCTTTGGCCTTAGCCGGAACAAAGCCCCAGGCAAATTCGGGATCCCATCGGGCGACGATTTTGCGGTAGCGCGGCTTTTGCGGATCGACAGCCAACAAGGCCCTGCTAACGGCCTGCACCACCTCTTTTGGTGATTTTTCCGAAACTACGATGGGTGAACTCGGTACGGGTTGCGATTCGGCCACGATGCGAATGCCACGGTTCAAAAAACTTTGCGCCACCCGATCTTTTACAACTCCGGCATCGAACCGCCCTTTAAGCACTTCGTAAACTACGGTGTAGTGGTGCGCAAAAATGTGGACGGAATCCAGATCGGAAAGGGTTAAATGTTGGCGCGGCAAAGCCTGGTACAAAAACCAATTGGCCGAAAACGATAAGCGCGAGGGCAATGCCACCTTCTTGCCGAGTAAATCTTTTAAACTGTGAATATCGGACGATGATTTGGTAATGACCACGGCGCGTAAAACCGGCTGCCCGTCTGCATTTAAAGGCTTTAGAATGCAACGCAGGTGATGCCTTTTGCTTTCTTTGGCAAACAAAAACGAACCCAAGAATGCGGCCGCTACTTGCCCGGAAACCAATTGTTGCACCGTTTGCTGATACGATTTACCGAGCCGTAATTCAAAATGGTAAGGCGTGACCGCGTTTAAATAATCCATGATCGGTTGATAGCCCTGGTAAATGAGCGTCGGTGGGAAACGGGAAATCACGCCGAAATAATAAACCGGTCTGGAAGGCACCGTTTGTGCAGCCTGTAAAGTATCCGTCGACAGCGGCGGAAATGGTCGTGATATATCCACCACTTGTCGGTAAAGAAAAATGATTAAAAGCGCAAAGAAAATACTGGCAATGATTAAAATACCCCGAAAGGTTTTAGACATGGAGCTCCTTGTGTTTTTTATGTTAAGGGTTAAGGGTTAAGAGGTGAATGGTTAAATGGTTTAATAGTTAAATGGTTGAATGGTTGAATGGAAAAAACGTTATTCGTGTATTCGTATATCCGTTATTCGTAAATAGTAATTTGCGCAATGGGTGGTGCGAGCGTCCTTCGAGACACCCCGACAAAGCAAGATACTCATGAACCGGGCATGATCGGTGACTTGATACATTTCGACTTATTGTCGGCTTTCAGAATAATCTGCCAACTCATCAGCGAAACATTGGGCATTCGATCTCCTATCGACTGCCCAAACAATGATTCCCGAATAACACTTAACGAATACACGAATAACGGATAACGTTTCCATTAACTCTCAACCCTTAACTCTTTCCCTCAATCCTTCTTCACTTGCTTTTACTCACTTCCGTCAAACTGACCAAATCGTAAGTTGTCTCACCATACGCTACTTCCGCACCGCCTCCGGTCAGATTAACGTAAAGTTTTTCGCCTTTTTGCAGTTGCACCGTATCCAAAAGCGTATATTGTGTCCAGGTTGTGTCTTTGACGACCAGCGCCCCTTCATCTACCAATTTCCCGTCCTGAGTTTCGCGAATCAATCCGGCCCAGCCATTAATCATTCCATGTTTTTTTGCCCAAAATGAAAATTGCAGGATATGGGTTCCGCTTTGCAAATTTACTTTTTGAGCCAGGCGCAATCGTAACGGTTCAAGCGCATGAACCGGTAAGACAATCGACCAGTTTCCGCCGCGCTCCGGTGCATCTTTAACGAATTTAGCCACCGAAGAATCAGGGCCAAACCAATATTTTAGCGACGGAGCGCCGTTTTCTTCAAACGATCCGTTTTTGACCAAGTTGCTCACTTCACCGGCCGGATTCATCACTACGTTGCAAGCGAAAAGCAGGAATAATCCGCCCGCAAGCAGAATCAACGTTTTTAACTTTACCATTTTAAGACTCCTTCAAAATTGGTTTCTTAAAAAAGAAGAATCTGTCAGGAAACTAAGCATCTTTTCGCTGAATATCAAGGGCCAAAAACGGTATTTCGTCATTAAGTTGTCGAAATATCGTCAACTGACTAAAATTCGTCATCGCAAGATAATAGTAGGAATGAAACAAAGAGTCGGTAGATTGAAGTGGTTTGCGAATTTCTTTTGCGACCCATCCCTAACCCTTCCCTGCTATCGCATGGAAGGGTGCAACGTTAGCTGCGGGCATTTGGTGAATTGTTTGAGTTGAAGTGATTGCATGCCCACCGACTTGCAATGCCGTTGCTGATTGACGGGTAAATGAAACGAAACGAAGAATTTTTTACATCCGTTGCCACTTTTGAGAGGATTGCTTCCCCGCCTCAGGCGGGTCGCAATGACAGGACTGGGAATCACATCAATTAACGGGCGCAGACCACCACCTACACAAACAATGATTCACGAATAACGAATAACGAATAACGGATATACGATTAACGATTTCCAATAACCCCTCCACTCTTAACCCTTAACTCTTCAAAAGGCCGTGGCACAAATTTTGTAAATAAAACGGCAATCGGTTTGGAAATTTTAAATGATTTTAAAAATTATTTCAGGAGGCAATGACCATGGAAAAAATTATTCCCCGCTGGGAATGGCGCACTTTCGGTGAGAATTTGGAAGATGGTATTAAAGCGATTCAAGCCTACCCCGAAGGCAAGGTTAGACAAAGCTCGGAGATTTACATTCTCTCCGAACACAGTAATGACAATACGAAAATTCGCGACGAGCTGATGGATATTAAAACCCTTATTCGTGTGAATAAGGACGGTTTGGAGCAATGGACGCCCATTTTGAAAGCCGGATTTCCCATTCACATTACCGATTTGGCCATTGTTTACAAAGCCTTCAACATTCCACTTCCCTATTTGAAAAAAGACGAGTACACCTACGAAGAATATTTAAACGAATTGATCGGTTCCAACAAATCGTTATTCATGGTAAATGTGGTTAAAGAACGGCACGGCTTCACAATTGACGATTGCATTGTTGAAATTGCTTACGTTAAATTCAACGAAGTTCCCATTCAAACCATTGCCGTTGAACACGCGGATCCGGAGCTGGTTATTAAAACGGTTCGGAAATTGGGACTGGATCATTACGAAAATATCAATTACATCAAAGCCATGAAACGACAGGTGGGTTTGAAATACTGATATCCTAAGGATTGAAGGGATAATTGGTTTGAAAACTTTGAAAAATTAATTTGTGTTGTTTAACTCACCCCCTCATTCCCCTCTCTTCTCTCGAAGAGCGGGGGAGGTAAGCTGGTGACCAATAAGGATTTATCCATGATTAGTGAGAAAATAGAAATCAGAAACATATATTTAGAAATTGGGAAAATCCTGAAATCATAGCGTTTTTCAAAGGTATCGGTTTAATAAAAGAGCGATGTGAATTAAAAAATTAAGTGTCAAGAAAGTCGGTGGTAAAAGTGCAGACATTCCGTTTTGAATCCGGCCCGATTGAAGAAGTTTCCTGGGGTCGGTTTGTGATTAACGGAAAAGAGCACGCCAAACAAAGTGACGGCACCATAGTCGGCGTTGGTAAGGATATTTGTCTGATCAACGACCAATTGTTTCCGTGGAGTGCGCGCAAAGGTCATCTTTTAACGATCGAAATGGTGGAATGTGTCGCTAAAACGGAGGTCAATACGGTTATTATCGGTAACGGCTTTTACGGAGCGTTAACCGTTCCCGAGGAAGTGCAAACCTATTTACAAAATCAGGGTAAAACTGTCATTGTTGAACCGACGCCGGAGGCCTGCAAACGTTTCAACGCGCTTTTCCGACAAGGCGAAAAAGTGGCTCTACTGGCTCACGGGACGTGCTGAGATTTAAATACGGTTTTTTACAAAATGCATTGTTATTCTGATACCCAAAGGGACTATTTGGCAACAGGGGGTGCAATCTTTTGCATTGACCGGCGCGTTGTTTAGATATTTCAACAAATAAACAAACGTCAGCAACTACATGAGCACTCCTCCATGCGATAGCAGGGAGGGCCGGGGATGGGTTCTAAAAAGGAATTACGGGCGATGAAATGTCAATAGAAGAAATACCAGGAATTAAGATGGAATGAAGAATCCCATTCGTCCGTTGCCGCTTTTAAGGAGATTCTTCTCCCGCCACGGCGGGATCAGAATGACAACAGGTGGGGCTGATAGAGGTCACTATCTTAATAGTTCTTGCGAAACCAAGGTTTCGCGTCTCAAATTGACATAAGCCAATTTAATAAATGTAAAAATAAGAAAGGTCAATACAATGGCTCAGGAAATCGAACGTAAATTTTTAGTCAAAGACGATTCCTTTAAAAAGGATGCTTTCAAATCCACGCGCATTGTTCAGGGTTACCTGTCCTCCGTACCGGAACGCACCGTTCGCGTGCGCATTAAGGGAGACAAAGGTTACTTAACGGTTAAAGGGATTGGTAACGAATCCGGTGCCAGCCGTTTTGAATGGGAAATTGAAATTCCAAAACAGGATGCAGAAAATCTGCTTAAAATTTGCGAACCCGGCGTGATCGACAAAACCCGCTATTTGGTTAAGGCGGGAAACCACACCTTTGAAGTGGATGAATTTTACGGTGATAACGAAGGCCTTGTCGTGGCCGAAGTCGAACTGCATTCGGAAAACGAGTCGTTTGAAAAACCGGCATGGTTGGGCGAAGAGGTGACCGGCGATCCGCGCTACTACAATTCGATGCTCATGAAAAATCCTTACAAAAACTGGAAAAACAAATAATCAATCGGAAAAGCCATCATGCACCATTCGGCGAAAAACATTTTGGCGAAAATTATTCTGGGATTGCTTCTTGGCGCTACCCTGCTGTGGGCTAAATTCCCCGAAAAGCCCATCACAATCATTGTGCACTCCAAACCCGGCAGCGCCATCGATATTACCACGCGGCAAATCGCCAATCTCAGTCGCAAATATTGTCCGGTGCCAATTTTGGTAGAAAACAAAAGCGGAGCTTCCGGTGTGGTGGCCATGCGCACCGTTTTAAATCGCAAAGCGGACGGTTACACGGTTTTGGCGGCTACAAAATCGTTTATTTCCACCATTCTTTTAACTAAAAGCGGCATTACCATGAATGACTTTTTCTTTTTGGCTTGCATGGTGGTCGATCCCGAAGCGCTGATTACCAATCGCCATTCCAAGGTACGCACACTGGAAGACATCATTCGGGATGCCAAAGCCAAGCACGGTAAGCAGCGTTGGTTAGGACCGCTGGTCGGTGGTGTGGATCATTTAATGGCCATTAAAACGTGGGAAATCTTGGGAATTAAAGGTGAATGGATCCCTTACGAAGGGGGCTCCGATGCTCTGGCTGCCCTGATGGGAATGCAAGGCGCGGTTTACGTGGGCAATCCGGTGGATGTGTTGGGACGACCCGACCTGATGGTCGCAGTTGTGGCTTCCCCGCAACGCCTGCCGCAATTTCCGGAAACACCGACTTTTATTGAAAAGGGCTATCCCTTAAAGCACGAGGTTCTTTGGCGCGGTTACGCGGTACGCATTGGCACCAATGCCGAGGCCATTAATTATTTGACGGAACTTTTTCGGAAAGTAAGCCGGGATTCCGCCTGGCTGAAATTTGTTCATTCCACGGCGGCACAACCGGTATTTTACGACCATCCGCAATTTACGCGCATGGTAAACCACGATCAAAAAGAGGCTATTAAATATTTGGAGAAAGCGGGCATCTTAAAAGTCTCGGATAAAACACAGAAAAAAAGTTATCTGTTTTCCGCTGTCATTTTAGGATTAATCTATTTCGGACTTTTACTCGCAACATACTTTTTAAAGCGCGAGTGGCTTACCGGCGACACGGTTATTGCCGCTTTCCTGATTTTTTTAGGTATTTTTCTCTACCGTATGACACTCTTCTTCCCGGTTGGCAAGTTAACGTCCACCGTTGGCCCGGCTTCCATTCCGCGCCTTTGGATTTACGGACTGTGGTTCTTTAATCTTTGGCTCATCGTCAGCGTAATCAAGCATCCGCAAAGCGAGAAGCCCGCTAAAGGCAACGTACTTATTCCTATTCGTCTTGTTATTCTGATGATTGTTTACGTGATCGTTATTAAATTTTTGGGTTACTATTTGAGTACCCTGCTCTTTTTAATAGGCGGCGCCTACTTGTTAAACTATCGCAAACACGGTTTAATTGCGGTGGTAGCGATCAGTTACATTTTGTTTTCGTATCTTGTTTTTTACAAGATTTTACAGGTGCCCCTGCCTAAAATGCTTTGGTTTCATTAACAGGTTTTGGTTACGGGACAATGGATATTTTTTCCGAATTGGCAAACGGATTTCATTTGGTTTTTTCCTGGACGCCGTTATTCATGGTGGTTTTAGGCGTTATGCTCGGAATTTTAGTCGGTGTGATTCCAGGACTTTCACCGGCCATGGGTGTGGCCCTGCTCGTGCCGTTCAGTTACGGGATGGATCCTTTAAATGCGCTGGTACTGCTCACTTCTTTGTACGCCGCCGCAAATTACGGTGGGACCATTACCGCCATAGCCATCAACACGCCAGGAACGCCGTCGGCCATTGTTTCCTCCTTTGACGGTTATCCTTTAACCAAGCAGGGCAAACCCGGCAAAGCGCTCGGCGCTTCGGTCATTGCCTCGACCGTCGGCGGTTTTTTCGGAGCGCTCATTCTGGTTTTCTTTTCCGGGCCGCTGGCCAAAGCCGCTTTAAAATTCGGTCCGGCTGAATATTTTTCTTTGGCTATCTTCGGTTTAACCATCATTTCATCGCTTTCCCGCGGCAATTACATTAAAGCATTCATCGCCACACTGATCGGCCTTTTGCTGAATACCGTAGGCATGGATCCGTTTACCGGCTATCTGCGATTTACCTTCGGCATTCCCGAGTTGTCGGACGGATTCGGATTTATTCCGGCGCTCATCGGTCTGTTTGCGCTGGGTGAAATTTTCCTGTCGCTGGAAAAATCCGAGACGGTTAAATCGGCGGTTAAAAAGATTTCTTCGGAAATGCCCAAGTTCAAAGAAATCTGGCAAATTAAACGGACG
>JALWEA010000475.1 GCA_027039465.1 Calditrichia bacterium
CCTTTGTGGCCGCTAAATTGGCTTTGGGCTATCGCCTTCCGGAATTAAAAAACAGTGTGACCAAAACGACCTCGGCTTTTTTTGAACCCGCCCTGGATTACGTGGTGGTCAAAATACCGCGCTGGGATTTAAAGAAGTTTCGTTTGGTGTCCCGCAAAATTGGTTCCGGCATGAAATCCGTGGGCGAAATTATGGCCATCGGGCGTCATTTTGAAGAAGCGTTGCAGAAAGGCTTGCGCATGCTGGAGATCGGAGCGCTGGGATTGGTCGGCAACGAAAATTTTAAATTCGATGATCTGACCGATGAGTTGCGTTCGCCGACGGAGGAACGGATTTTTGCCATCATGCAGGCTTTTGCGCAGGGCTTTACGGTTGAAGAAATTCATGACCTTTCGAACATTGATCGCTGGTTCTTATTCAAGCTGCAAAAGGTGGCCCAAATCGGGCACGATCTGTCTTTGTTTCAAAATTCCCGGCCGCCTGCCAATTTATTACGCCAGGCCAAGCAAGCCGGTTTTGCCGATGCCCAAATCGCTAAGCTTTGCAAAACAACGGAAGATCAGGTGCGCAATTGGCGTCTGGCCGACGGATTGGTGCCTTTTATTCGCCAAATCGATACCATGGCCGGTGAATATCCCGCGCAAACCAACTATTTGTATCTGAGTTACAACGGCGTGGAAGATGATGTTCAGCCGAATGACCGGGACGGCGTTTTGATTTTGGGCTCCGGCTCGTATCGTATCGGCAGCTCCGTGGAATTCGATTGGTGCGCCGTTAATTCCGCCCTGACCATCAAAGATTTAGGCTACCAAACCGTGATGCTCAATTACAATCCGGAAACCGTGAGCACCGATTACGACCAATCGGATATGTTGATATTTGACGAAATTTCTTTGGAAACCATTATTGAAATTTTTCGCAAGCTGCATTTGACGGGAACCATCATTTCCGTCGGCGGCCAAATTCCGAATAATTTGGCCATGGCTTTGGAAAAGGCCGGAATTCCAATTTTGGGCACAGCCGCCGGAGACATCGATCGGGCTGAAAATCGCAATAAATTTTCCGCTTTGCTGGATCGGCTTGGAATTGATCAGCCTTTGTGGCGTGAACTCACCTCCATGAACGAGGCGCTTTCGTTTGCCCATCAGGTGGGTTATCCGGTGTTGGTACGACCGTCGTATGTTTTGAGCGGTGCGGCCATGGCCGTTGCTTCCAACGATTCCGAACTAAAGGCCTATTTGGAGCGCGCGGTCGATCTTTCGCCTCAGTACCCTACCGTAATCAGTAAGTTTTTATTGAATGCCAAAGAGATCGAGATCGATGCCGTGGCTTCCAAAGGCAAGATGATTGCTTATGCCATTTCGGAGCACGTGGAAAATGCCGGGGTGCATTCGGGAGACGCCACGCTGGTTTTTCCGCCGCAGCGACTTTATCTGGAAACCATCCGCCGGACGCGCCAAATTGCCGCTCAAATTGCCGAAGCTTTGCACATCCATGGCCCGTTTAACATTCAATTTATTGCCAAAGGCAATGAGGTTAAGGTTATTGAATGCAATCTGAGAGCTTCGCGCAGTTTTCCTTTTGTTTCCAAGATTTTAAAGTACAACCTAATCGATTTGGCGACTAGAGTTATGCTGAATGCCCCGGTCGAACCGCCGGATCGATCACTGTTTGAGTTGAATTACGTGGGCGTTAAAGCGCCGCAGTTTTCCTTTACGCGCCTGGAGGGCGCAGACCCGGCTTTGGGCGTGGAAATGACCTCAACGGGCGAGGTGGCCTGCATCGGCGATGATTTCCACGAGGCTTTCTTAAAAGCTTTGCAGGCGGTTGGTTTCCGTTTTCCGTTTAAGAACGTGTTGCTTTCCACGGGAACCATTGAATCCAAAGCGGAACTGTTGGAACCCATTCGACAATTGCATGCGCAAGGTGCGAAATTATATGCCACGGGCGGGACGGCCAAATTTCTCCGGCAAAATGGCTTGAGCGTGACGCGATTACATTGGCCGTTGGACGATAAAAAGCCCAATGCGCTGGATTACATCAAAAACGGTAAAGTGGATTTAGTGATTAATATTCCTAAAAATTTCCAAAAAGAAGAACTGACGAATGGCTATTTAATTCGTCGGGCTGCCGTGGATTACAACGTGATGCTGATTACCAATCGGCAGATCGCCATGCGCTTGATTGAAGCTATTGTCAATCGGGGTTTGGAAAAATTACAAATTAAAAGTTGGAACGAGTACAATTAGATATAATCCCTAAACAAGAAAACGGGTTGTTTATTGCGTTTGGGTTATAAAGAAGGCGTTTGGTACAACCGTTTATTGAAAAAATATCTTTTAGTCCTTCCTTTAAATTATGAAAAACATATTTCCGTAAGGAAGCAGCGGCTTTAAGGCCCAAAATTTACCCTCCTTTTTTATTTCCGGAATATCCGACTGTTTTTTAAGTTTTTGGATCAAATTTTCTTCAAGTTTTTAAAAATTTGACGAACATAATAATCTCTGAAAGATCGATTGAAAGAGGGGCAAGGAAGTTTTAATAATTCAATGACCGGGGTTAAAAGTTTCTATGCTATCTATTTTTGGGGCTAAGCATAAAAAAAAGTTTCGATTAGAAGAATATTTCCGGACACTCAGTACGATTCCGATGGAAATAGCCGCCTTTGATCCGCAAGGCCGATATATTTTTCTTAATAATTATTTTATGACCAATGGCATTCCCGCCAAAGAATTCTTAGGTAAAGATGACCAATATTATTTCTACCGTTTGGGCATTGATGCCGAAAGTATCAAAACGCGTCAAAAATATTTTCAACAAGCCTTAAAAAACAAAAACATTGTTCAATTTACCGAGAAACTTCATTTCCCCAAAAAGAATCGTACCTTTTACTACAAACGGATTTTTAAGCCGATTTTAGACCCCTCGGGCTCCCGTGTTTTGGCGGTGAGTATGTTCGGGAATAACCTTACCCATGTTATCCTTTCCCAAAAAGAGCTTAAATATTTAGCCTACCATGATAAATTGACGGGTTTGCGGAATCGCGACGCTTTCTATGATTATTTGGATCAACTTATTTACGAAACCATGCGCGATAAGAAAAATTTAAGTGCGGTTTTATTTATTGATTTGGACAATTTTAAAGTTATAAATGATTCTTTGGGTCATGATTACGGCGATCTTGTTTTACAGGAAGCTGCACAACGTATGACTCAAAGTCTGCGTAAAGCGGATATGATTTTTCGTTTGGGTGGTGATGAGTTTACTATCGTTTTGCGCAACATGAAACGGGAATGGGATGCTGCCAGCGTTGCCGAAAAACTTATTTCGGTGCTGTCTATGCCTTACAAGGTAAAAGGTGAAGTCATTAGTTCCATTACTGCCAGCATCGGAATTGCTTTGGTTCCCAGAGACGGGCTTGATCGCGATACGATAGTGAAGAATGCCGATATGGCCATGTATGCCGTAAAAAATACGGGCAAGAGCGGTTATCGTTATTATTCCGTGGAAATGACGCACAATTCGTTAAGACGTTTGCAGATCGTCAATCAATTACGCAAAGTCATTGAAAAGAAAGATTATGACAATCAATTTATGATGGTCTACCAACCGATTCTTTCCAAGAACGGAAAAGAAAAAAATTACAAGATCATTGGTATCGAGGCTTTGATTCGCTGGCAAAATCCTGAATTGGGCGCAATACCGCCTTCAACGTTTATTCCGATCGCGGAAGAAAGTAAATTGATTCAAGCATTTAATCAGTGGATTATTCAACGAAGTATTGAAGATTTCCGGGAAATTCAGCCGTATCATAATAACGGATTTTATTTGTCTCTGAACGCTTCTCCGAAAAGCTTACATTCCGATGGCTTTAGCCGCAATTTACAAAATGCACTGTTACGCAATCAGCTCAATCCGAATTCGTTACAAGTCGAAATTACCGAAACCAGCCTTTTGGATAATGACGCCCTCACCCAGAGAAACCTGACCGCTTTGGCAGGCATGGGGATTAAATTAGCCATTGATGATTTTGGCACGGGGTATGCGTCCTTGAACTACTTACAGAAAATCCCGGCACAGACCATTAAGATTGATCGCAGTTTTATCGATAAAGTAAATGTAGATCCGAAAAATCAGGAATTGGTAAAAGCCATTTTGTTGATGGGGAAAAGTCTAAATAAAAACTTGATTGCGGAAGGTGTTGAAACACAGCAGCATCTGCAATTTTTAGAAGATAATGCCTGTAGGCAGTTTCAGGGTTATTTGTTCAGTAAGCCGTTGCCCAAGAATAATTTAATCGGCCTTGTAACCGAGCATAATATGGAATTGACGCTTCCTTAAATTTTTAAACTTAATTCTTACCTTCCTCATTTACCTCCTGCGGATAACGGAATCCCCATTGATCACGTAAGCTGTCCATGATTTCCATTACCTCGATTGTATCTTTCCAGGGCATAATTTCACTTTGCAATTGCCCCTCGTTCAGGCAACGGTTCGCCCCGGAAATTTCGTAATTGAATCCGCTGCCTTTCATCGAGGCCGAATAATGTTTGCTTTTGCCGTTTTGAAATTTAAGAGCAATACCGCTCGGGCAGTACAATGGAGCCTTCAGAATCAAAGATCCTTCGCTGCCCGAAAAAATAGCCTGGGACGGTGTGGCGCTGCGAACAGAAGTGTAAATATTGGCGATAATATCATTCTCAAATTTGAAAACCATTCCGGATTGCTCGTCAACGCCGCTTTTTCCAAGAACAGCCTGACTGACAATCGATTGCGGTTTACCCAACAACCAATGAGTTATTGAAATGGGATAAACGCCCAAATCCAACAGGGCACCACCGCCTAATCGGGGGTTGAACAGACGGCTTTGCGGGTCAAAAGGAAAATTAAAACCCAAATCGGCTGTAATCATTCTTAGCTGGCCGATGATGTTTTTGGAAAGTAATTCCTTTAGTTTTTGCATCACCGGTAAAAAGCGCGTCCAGAAAGCTTCCATCAAAAACAGATGTTTGTTTTTAGCCAGCTCAATAACTTCTCGAGCCTGATATGCATTCAATGTAAATGATTTTTCGCAAAGAACATTTTTACCATGTTCAAGGCAAAGTTTAATGTCTTCATAATGACGACCGTGCGGAGTAGCAATGTAAATAATATCCACTTCGTGATCTTTAACCAGCGCTTCGTAGCTGCCAAAAAATTTGGGAATGGCATATTGCTCGGCAAAATTTTGGGCACGTTTTAAGTCGCGCGAACCGACGGCCAGAAGTTTGGCATCTTTAACATACCGAATATCGCGGGCAAACTTGTGGGCAATGGAGCCAGGCCCTAAAATTCCCCAATAAATGGTGCGGCCCATGATAAATTCCTTTAAAATAAAAAATGCCCGCCAAAGTGGCGAGCATTAAATTCTAAAAACAATTATTTTACACGATACCACGTTTGAGTTCTGTGCAAAAATAATATGTAGCCTCTGACTTTTAATTTGCCGTCTTCCAGCCACAACTTGCAGCGATAAATTTTCCCTTTTTTGGGATCCAAAATCGTGCCGCCCACATATTCATTGCCTTTTTTAACCATATCTTTAATAATGACCATTCCTTTTACCGGTTTGTTCTTACGAGGATCATCGTCCGGGCATTTGTCGCAAATCGGATTGGGATCTTCGCCGGGTTTGCGAAACAGAGAGTCAATGCGGCCGTAAAATTTACCGTCCTTCATGTAAATTTCCACAATGGATTTCGGCTCATGCGTTTCGTCATCGATCGTTTTCCACTTGCCGATCAACGGATCCTGTTGGGCGAAGCTCAAACGGCTCATCCCCAAAAGGACAAAAATAACGAGCAAAGGAATGTACCTTTTCATAATGGGTTCTCCTAAAATGGTTCAACGAATTACAAAACTTTTTTGCGTACCTAAAAAAACGAATTTTTTTTGAATAATGCAAAATTTTTATGGCTCGAGTCGAAATTTTGTCAAGATTCTTGCTACCGATTTAAAAATCTGTTATAATCAGGCAATGACTTAACATGTTTACTTAGAGGCAGGGGGCAAAAATGAAACGCACTTTATTTTTAATGATTGGCCTTCTCTTTTTCTTTTCCATGTCTGCTTTTGCACAAAACCGGAGTTCCATTTACGTGCCAGTGAATATTCGGAAGGCGTACACTAACGGCACGCGTTCTTACGACGGTCTGCCGGGAGCCAAGTATTGGCAGAATCATTCCCAATATTCCATTCAAGCCCGTTTTGATCCGGCTACAAATATTTTAAGCGGCCATGAAACCATCGTCTATTTCAATGAAAGTCCGGATACTTTGCGCCGTCTGTACATGCGTCTCTATCAGAATCTGTTCGAAAAGGGGAATTTACGTGACTGGCCGGTTGATGTTTCGGATCTCCACAATGGCATCGAGCTTTCGGATGTTAAAATCAACGGTAAATCCATTGAAATGCCGCCCAAGCCATGGCGCATGAACTCTTACGGAACGGTAATCTCGTTTCCTTTAAAAGAATCGCCTTTGGCACCGGGCAAAGAAATCAGGCTGGAACTTAAATGGAAACTGCATATTGCCCGCAAGTCGCCTTTGCGTATGGGAACGTATGATTCCACTTCATTTTTTATCGGCTACTGGTATCCGCAAATGGCCGTTTATGACGATATTGACGGTTGGGATCGTTTTACTTACAGCGGGTTGCAGGAATTTTATAATGATTTTTCAGATTATGATGTTCAAATTACGGTGCCCAAAAATTACGTGGTATGGGCTACGGGACGTTTGCAAAATATTTCCGAAGTATTGCAGCCGCACATTGTGAAGCGTTACCAATCGGCTTTTAAAAAAGATGAGATCATTCATGTGATTACCGAACAGGATCTTCAGGCTCATCGGGTAACCGCCGATCACGATTCAAACACTTTCCATTACAAGGCACAGCATGTACCGGATTTTGCCTTTGCTCTCAGCGACCATTATCTTTGGGATTTGACGCATCTGGATTTAAAAACAAATCCCAAACGCAATGTATTGATTGGGGCTGCTTACAAAAAGGACGCCGACAATTTCGACCAAGTAGCTGAAATTGCTAAAAAATCGGTTTTGTATTATTCCACGGAAATGCCGGCCGTTCCATTCCCATTTCCTTCTTTGACCGTGTTCAACGGCGGCGGAGGCATGGAATATCCGATGATGGTTAATGAGGGAGCGCCTAAAAAATGGAGTAGCACGGTGCATGTAACGACGCACGAGATATGCCACACCTATTTTCCGTTTATGATGGGCATTAATGAGCGCAAATATGCCTGGATGGACGAAGGTTGGGCAACCATGCTGCCGTTCGAGTTGCAACAACGCGAAGCGCCGGGCTACGATCCCATTGAACGCACCATCGGACGTTATTTGCATATTGCCGGCAGCGAAAATGATGTGCCTATGATTGTTCCGACCATTGTTTACGGAGCCAATGCCCGCACGTCGTATCGGAATGCTTCGTACAATCGACCTGGCATCGCCTATTACTTGCTGGAACAATTGGTTGGCAAGGAACAATTTGTGAAGATCATGCGGGAATACATTCGACGTTGGCAGGGGAAACACCCTGGTCCTTTTGATTTCTTTTTTACTGTAAATAATGTTTTGGGTGAAGATTTGGGCTGGTTCTGGAAGCCCTGGTTCTACGGCTTTGGCTATCCCGATTTGGCATTGAAGAAAAAGCAAAAAACAGGTAAAGAAATTATTGTTGATGTGGTTAAAAAAGGTTTGCTGCCGATACCGGTGAAATTAACGGTCCTGTTTCAGGACAGCAGTAAAAAAACGATTGAGAAACCCATGCGTATTTGGAAAGACGAGAAAAAAGAAATTGAAATACAAATTGCCAAAGAAAAGCCGATTTTAAAAATTGAATTGGGCGATGCGCATATTCCCGATTTGAAAGAAAAAAATAACGTGTTGAGAATAAGCGAGGTAAAAAAGTAAATGTTGTTTTTTCGGACTGATTGCTATCAGTCCGAAAACACTTGTCATCTGACTGATAGCAATCAGTCAGATGTTTTCACGGATTTAACAAAGGGTGGTGCCCGGCACTGCCCTTTTGTAATTTACCGTAGAACGTAATTGTAAAGTAAGATATGAAGTTTTACGAAAAAGATTCGGCAAAAATAAAGGCAGCCGCCTTTTTACGTAATATCT